>JABEVI010000094.1 GCA_013044085.1 Steroidobacteraceae bacterium | reverse complement strand
GAAACGGGCGCATCGGCGCGTGAAATGCACGTATCGGCGGATGGAACCGGCGCAGCGCCTGGCGACGCTGCATGGGAGACATACGCCGCCACCGCGACAGCAGCCGGCGCCGCTGCGCGGGCGGCAGGCGGCGAAACCGCCGATAGGCTGCGCGTATACGCCGCCTCTGCGCCGGTGGCAGCCTTTTGAAGTAGCGCCAGCGCTTGCGGATGAGCGCACGCTGCGCCGGCGTCATGGCCCGCCACCGGCGAAAGCCGCGCTGGGCGCGCAATCGCTGCAGCGGCGTCATTCGCAACCAGCGCCGGCTGCCGAACGCGAGCGCTCTTTGACGGGCGGGCGGCAATTGATTCCATTCCCCGCGAAATCCATGCAGCAGCCGCCGCTGGGCGGGCGACAAGGATTGCCAGGAACGGGCCGCCGACGCCGTCATCGACGTATTGGGGGAGTAGGTCGTTTGCGCGCGGCCGACGCCGACCAGCGCGGCGCTGATAGCGAGGCCGATCAGGACGCGGCGGCGCATTGTCACGGTCATGGCTTGGAATCCTGCCTTGCAGGCTGCCGCGACCTCGCATCCGGCGCCTTGCGCTTCATGAACTCCCACCATTTTTGATCCGGTATGTCATCTTGTCCCAAGAACTCGAGCAATGCATCGGCCGGCGCGGCGCGCTGCGCGCTGGCGGAGCGCGGTGGCGTCGTCCGCGGCGTACCCGTTCCGGCGGCGACTGCCGCCACCGAGACAGCGGCCGAGATGAGCAGCCAGCGCGGATTGACGGTCAAAGCGTGGTCATCCGGCGTGCCCGGACCCTGACTCTGACCCTGCTTGGTCCGCGTTGGCCACCGCCCATGCATAGAAGTTCGCATCCTCTTGCATCATATCGAGCGCGTTGACATGGCCGTGACGGGTGGACGCGACGATGTCCAGATCCTCGAAACTTGCGTGGCCACCGCTCGCACCGGGTGGTGGCGCAGCCGTCGACCACGCAAACCATAATCCGACCGCGAGTACCACCGTGGCGGCGGCGCCGGCGAACGCGCTCCAGCGCGGCATGCCGAACAAGCCACGCACGCGCCCGCCCACTGCCACGGAAAGTGCCGCATGACGCGCCTGCGTCAGGCGCGATTGGACCCGCATGTCGACCGCGGCGACGCTGTCCTCGAACAACGCGCGACTGTGTTCCTCCATCACCAAACCTCACCGAGTCGCTCGCGCAGGCTGTGCACCGCACGCGAATAATGCGTCTTCACGCTGCCTTCCGAGCATCCCATCGCCCGGGCCGTTTGCGCAACGTCCATGCCTTCCAGATTGCGCAACATGAAAGCCTCTCGCTGTCTCGCCGGCAAGGCGCGCAGGGACTCTTCCAAGCGCTCCATAGCCTGCGACTGCATCAAGCATTGCGCCCCGTCGGGGCCGGGATCTGCGGCCGTTTCGATCGGATCCTGCGCCTCCTCGTCCGGATCCTGCCTCGTCCCCGGCATCCAGGCCATCACCCGCCGGCGGATCATGCGCCGCCGCTGCACATCCCGGATGCCATTTTGGAGAATCCGGTAGAACAGCGGGCGCCATTCCTCCGCCGGCCGCGCCGCGTAATGACGCGCAAGCTTCAGCATCGCGTCCTGGACGGCATCGAGCGCATCATCGACATCGCGAAGCGCGATCTGCGCCATCCGGAACGCGCGTCGTTCGATGTCAGCCAAAAACCTGTCGAGCTCTTTCGCGTGGCCCAGAACCGCGTCCTCGCATTCCGTCGCTGGGCCATCCCATACCGCCGAAGCGTACGTCAGCGTAGCAAAGCGCGCCATACCTCGTCCTCGTCATGATCGACGAACCCGATCCGTTACGCGTATAAACGCCGCTGCGTCGGCGCCGTTGACCGCAACCGGCAGAGGCTCGATCAGCGACTTACGCACATCGATGATGACGGCATTTGTAATACTTCCGACACACATCTCAACCCCTCCTACAGAGAGATCTGCAACTTATTGAAATGACGAGACTTTATGAAAATGAGGCCAGTTTTTCGCCAAATCAGCGAGACTCGAAACAAGACGGGCACTTGGACCTCATGATCCCGGTTTCTCAACAGACTTATCCACAGCGATTGTGGAAAACTGAAACGCTATGATTCTGCAGGTTGCGATCGACGCGCCGCTACGGCGGCTATTCGACTATTTACCCCCACCGCGGGCGTCAGCCGAAGCCGACACACCGATTCTGCCGGGGATGCGTGTGCGGGTGCCCTTCGGCAACAAATTGCGGGTCGGCATCGTCATCGCGCTCGCAGAGGAGTCGAGCGTCGCGCCAGCCCGGCTCAAGGCCGTGCGCGAAGTACTCGATCGACAGCCGGTCTTCGACCTGGTCACGTTCATGCTGTTGCGATGGGCCGCCGACTACTACCACCATCCGATCGGCGAAGTGTTCGCTGCAGCCCTGCCAGCCGGACTGAGCGACGGTCGGCCGATCGAGGAACAGCGCACCACCTGGGAATTGACTGCCGCCGGACAGTCCGAGGTACAGTCGCCGTCGGGCCGGCGGGCACCGCGACAACGCGCACTACTTGCACGACTCGCAACATCCACCGCCCGCACGACTGAGGCCCTGGCAGGCGAATTCACACCCGCGCAACTGCGCGCCGCCGAAGGTCGCGGTTGGATTCAGACGGTGCCGGTGCAAAACGCCGAGAACACGCTGCCACGGGACGCTCCCGCAATGCGGCCGTCCGAAGTCGTCTTGACCGACGCACAACGGCATGCTCTTGCCGCCATCCTGACACCCGGATCGCGCTTTGCTGCACACCTGTTGCACGGCGTGACGGGCAGCGGCAAAACCGAAGTGTATCTGCGCGCGATCGCCGCGGCGATCGCCGATGGCGGTCAAGCACTGGTGCTGGTGCCGGAAATTTCGCTCACTCCGCAGCTGGTGGCCCGCTTTCGGCAGCGCTTCGAAGTCCCACCGGCGGTTCTGCATTCGGCGATGTCCGGCAGCGAGCGGCGCGACGCCTGGCGACGGGCCCGCAGCGGCGAGGCGCGCGTCGTTATCGGCACGCGCTCGGCGGTCTTCGCGTCCCTGACGCGACTCGCGATGATCATCGTCGATGAGGAACACGACCCGTCCTACAAACAACAGGAAGGATTCCGGTATTCGGCCCGAGACCTCGCGGTATTGCGGGCCCAGCGGGCCGGTGTGCCGATCATCCTCGGTTCGGCGACGCCCTCGCTCGAAAGCCTCGATAATGTCCTGCAGGGACGCTACGCGAGGCTCTCACTGCCGGAGCGTCCGGGCGTGGCGCGAGCCTCGAAGATGACTCTCGTGGATATGCGTCGCCAGCCGGTCGAGGGGGGCTTTTCCCAGGCGGCAATCGGCGCGATGAGCGCGCATCTCGGCGCCGGCGGTCAGGTGATCGTGTTCTTGAATCGGCGCGGCTACGCACCGGCTCTGTACTGCAGCGCCTGCCGCTGGGTCGCCAGTTGCACGCATTGCGATGCGCGCATGACGCTTCATCGGCGAGCGGCGCAGTTGCGCTGCCATCACTGCGGCGCGCAACGTGCGGCCACACAGGTCTGCGAAGCCTGCGGGAAGACGCTGCACCCGGTTGGCCAGGGCACGGAGCGCATCGAAGAGACCCTCGAACGGCTCTTCCCCGGTTACGCACGCGCCCGACTCGACCGGGACACGGCCGGGGCGCGCGGAGCGGCCGACGCGGTGCTCGAGCGCGTGCACAGCGGTGACGCACGCATCCTCGTCGGCACGCAAATGCTGACCAAGGGACACCACTTTCCAGATGTCAGCCTGGTCGTGATCCTGAACGCCGACCAAGGCCTGTTCGCAACCGACTACCGCGCCGCCGAGCGGCTCGCGCAAACGATCGTTCAAGTCGCGGGTCGAGCCGGACGCGCCGCGCGAGCGGGTGAGGTGTTGATCCAGACCGAGTTTCCCGACCATCCTTTGCTCGAACTGCTGACCGGAGAGGGGTATGACGCCTTCGCCACGAGCGCTCTCGCCGAGCGCCGTGCGGCCCGGTGGCCCCCTTATTCACGGCTTGCGCTGCTGCGCGCCGACGCGAAGGATCCGGCACGGCTCGATGCCTTCCTGCGCGGCGCCGCGGCCCTCGGCTCTGGCGAACCGCATCAGCCGGCACGGGGAGTACCCGCCCGCATCCTCGGCCCGGCGAGCGCACAGATCGCGAGGCGGGCCGACCGCTATCGGGCACACCTGTTGATCGAAGCGGACGACCGGCCGGCCTTGCAGCGATTCCTCGGCGCCTGGCTGCCGAGGGTGGAGGGACTCGCCGTGCCGCCGGGACTGCGTTGGTCGGTTGACGTCGATCCGCTCGAAGTCGATTGAGCACTTTCGGGTAAACTGCCCGCCCCAGGCGGACGGACATTGAGCGGAATCGCAAGTGCAAAAATCGATCGAAAACTTGTTGCGACAGGCCCTGGATGCCCTTCCCGAGGATATCGTTCCTCACGATGCACGCCCGCCGGGCATCGAAGTCGAACGTACCCGTGACCCTGCCCACGGCGACTTCGCCAGCAACCTCGCGCTGCGGCTCGCCAAGGCCGCACGGCGCAACCCGCGCGCGCTCGCAGCCGATCTGGTCGCCGCCATGCCTGCGCACCCGGCGGTCGCGAAGGTCGAGATCGCCGGCGCCGGATTCGTGAATTTCTTTCTTCACGACTCCGCCCATCATGCCGCGATCGCGCGCGTGCTGACCGAATCGCGAGCATTCGGCCGCTCTCGGATCGGCGCCGGCCGTTCGGTGCTGCTCGAATTCGTCTCGGCGAACCCGACCGGGCCGCTGCACGTCGGCCACGGACGACATGCCGCTTACGGTGCGACGCTCGGCAACCTCCTCGAGGCGGTCGGCTACCGTGTGGCGCGCGAGTACTACGTCAACGACGCCGGGCGCCAGATGGAGATCCTGGCGGTCAGCACTTGGCTGCGCTACCTG
Source organism: Steroidobacteraceae bacterium (assembly GCA_013044085.1). Classification (GTDB taxonomy): domain Bacteria; phylum Pseudomonadota; class Gammaproteobacteria; order Steroidobacterales; family Steroidobacteraceae; genus Bog-1198. The sequence goes on along the minus strand of JABEVI010000094.1, from coordinate 13,835 downwards.
GAACTGTGCGGCGAGCGGTTTGCGTTTCCGGCGAACGGCTACCGCGGCGACTACATCGGCGATATCGCGACAGCATTGCGCGCCGGCATCGGCGATGGCCTGAAGCGCTCCGCCTTCGATGTTTTCGAGCAATTGCCCGCCGACGAGGCGCAAGGCGGCGACAAGGACGCCTACATCGACGCCCTGATCGCGAGGGCGCGCACCTTGATCGGTGCCGCCGACTTGCGGCGCGTGCTCGACTTCGCGCTCGCCGGCATCCTCGCCGACATCCAGGAGGATCTGCGCGACTTCGGGGTGCAGTTCGACCGGTGGTTCTCCGAGCGTGGCCTGGAAGAGGACGGCTCCATCGCGCGGGCGCTTGCGGAACTCGAGAAATCCGGGCACGCCTACCGCAAAGACGGCGCGCTATGGTTCCGGAGCACTGCGTTCGGCGACGAGAAGGACCGCGTGATGGTGCGCGAAAACGGCGTAAAAACCTATTTTGCGTCCGACATCGCCTATGTATTCGACAAGCTGGGGCGCGGCTTCGTGCAATTGCTGTACGTGTGGGGCGCCGATCATCATGGCTATATTGCGCGCCTGCGAGCCGGACTGATCGCGCTCGGCGGGCCGGCAGACTGCTTCGAAGTGCGGCTCGTGCAGTTCGTCTCCCTGTACCGCGGCGGCGAAAAGGCCCAGATGTCGACGCGCTCCGGCGAGTTCGTGACGCTGCGCGATTTGCGCAAAGAAGTCGGTAACGACGCAGCGCGGCTCTTCTACGTGATGCGCAGCAATGATCAGCATCTGGATTTTGATCTCGAACTCGCCGCCTCGCGGACGAACGAAAATCCGGTTTATTACATCCAGTACGCGCACGCACGGGTGACGAGCGTGCTGCGACAACTGCGCGAGCGCGGCCTCAAACACGACGAACAGCGCGGGCTCGAGCGGCTCGAGCGGCTCGTCGAGCCACAGGAGATCGCGCTCATCAGACGGCTGTCGCTGTACCCGGAAACCGTCGAACAAGCGGCGCTGCAGCGGGCGCCGCACACGCTGGTGCATTATCTGCGCGACCTGGCGAACGACTTCCATACCAACTACAGCGCACACCAGATTCTGGTCGACGATGCCGGGTTGCGCGACGCCCGCGTCGTGCTCGCACGCGCCGCGCAGATCGTCCTGCGCAACGGGCTGGAATTGCTCGGCGTGTCGGCGCCCGAGACGATGTAGGCCGCCGCGTATGACCCGCGACTACAAGACCCGGCGTCCCAAACCCAAGTCCAAACCGTCGGGCGGCGCCGGCATTCTGGCCGCTCTAGCCATTGGCATCGTGATCGGCGGCGGCTTGATGTACCTGAAGAATCACCGGCCGGCGAGCTTGCCTCAACAGCCGACGCGGCCGCGGCCGCGGGCGCATGCGCCGACGGCAACCGGCGCGGGCGCAACCTCACGCGCCGGCGGCGCGCCCGGCGCCGCCGCCTCCGCCGTCGAGGCGATGCCGGCCAAATCCTACGACTTCTACAAGATACTGCCGAGCTTCGAGGTCGTCGTGCCGACCAACAGCAAGGCGGTCAAACCCGACGTCCGCCCGGCACCGGAGACCCGGCCCGGGACCTACGTGATCCAGGCCGGATCGTACAAGCATTTCGCGGACGCCGACCGCATCAGGGCACAACTCGCGCTGCAGGGTGTCGAGTCGAGCGTGCAGAAGGTTTCGGTCGACAAGGACACCTGGCACCGCATCCGGATCGGGCCGATCTCGAACCTCGGTAAGCTGAACCGCATACGCGCCATTCTGCGCAAGGCGCACATCAATGCGCTCCTGATACGCGTCGGCAACTGAGGCTCAGTCCTCGCCGAGTTGGCGGAAATCGACCCCAAGCGCGCGCAGCTTGCGATAAAGATGCGTCCTCTCCATGCCGACACGCTTCGCCAATTGACCGACTTTGCCGTTGCAAAGCAGCAGTTGTTGCTGAAGATAGGCTCTCTCGAACTGCTCTCGCGCCTCGCGCAGCGGCAAGGCCAGCAAATCCTGCTTGACGAGCGGCTCGTCGGCAGTGCGCTTCTCGGCGAGCTCTCGCTCGGCTTCTTCGAGGCCGATCTCCTCGCCGCTGCCGAGAATCAACACGCGCTGCACGAGATTTTTCAGTTCGTTCACGTTGCCCGGCCACGGATAGTTGCGCAGTCGATTCTGCGCGGCGACACTGAAGCGGCGCAGCGGCAGGTGCTGATCGTCGACGAGCCGATCGACGTAGTAGCGCAGGAGATCCGGCACGTCCTCCGCATAGTCCCGCAGCGGCGGCACCCGCAGCGTGATCACGCCCAGGTGGGCGAGTAAATCACGGCGCAACGGCTCGGGGCCGCCACGCTGGTCGAAACCGTCCAGCACACCGCTCACCCAGCGCACGTCGAGCGCGAGACTCTCGGTACCACCGATGCGGCTGTAGGATCGTTGCTCGATCACGCCGATCAGGAGCCGCTGCGCATGGGCGTTCAAGTCCTCCAGGCCGTTCAGATACAGCGTGCCCCCGGCTGCGCGCTCGAGCGCGCCCGCCTCGATCCGCCCGTCACGTTCCGCACCGAACAATGCGACCGCCGGGTCGGCGGCCAGACTGGCTGCAACGACGACCGTGAAGGGTCGCGATGCGCGCGCGCTCAGACCGTGCAGATAACGGGCGTAGGCTTCACGTCCGGAGCCCGACTCGCCGACGAGCAGCACCGACGAATTGCTGGGCGCGACCTGTTGCACCTGCTCGCGCAGCAACTGCGTCACGCGTCCCTTGCCGATCGGCACCGCGAGCGCGCCGGGCTGGGCGCGCGTCGCCATGCGCTTGCGCCGGCCGGCGTCGAGGGCACGTTCCACCGTGCGCAGCAGCTTGGTGAGCGAGAGCGGCTTCTCGACGAAATCGAACGCCCCCAGACGCGTCGCTTCGACCGCGGTCTCGACCGTACCATGGCCCGACATCATCACCACGGGACAATCGTAGCCGCGGGTCTCGGACCACTCGCGCAACAGCGTGATGCCATCGGTATCGGGCATCCAGATGTCGAGCAGCACCAGGTCATGGACTCGTCCGATGCGCGCCGCGCGCGCTTCCGCGGCATTGGAGGCGACGTCCACCTCATAGCCCTCCTCGGTCAGGATCTCCTGCAACAGTTCGCGGATATCCGCCTCGTCATCGACCACCAGAATTCTCGACGCGGTCATACCCGTTCTCTCCTTTGTTCGCCCTTGCGCTGATCGCGCACACCGCCGCCCGGGCGAGAGGCCTCGATCAACGGCAAAAATATCCTCACACGGGCTCCACCCGTCGGCCGATTATCCGCTTCTATGTGCCCGCCGTGTTCCTCGACAATCTTTTTGACGATTGCAAGTCCAAGGCCGGTGCCCTTCGGCTTGCTGGTCACGTACGGATCGAAGACCGTACCGATCAAGTCCCGCTGGAAGCCCGGTCCGGTGTCCGCGACCACGACCGTCGCGACCGGTTTGGGGCCCTCCTCGAGGAGCCGGGTCTCGATGTCGACGCGGGCCTCGTCCCGACCCTCCAGTGCCTCGAAGGAGTTGGTGATCAGATTATTGAGGATCTGCCGGATGCGCACCCGGTCGGCCGATACCTCCGGCAGATGAGGATCGAGCTGCAGCTTAAGATCGATGTTGTTGGCCTGCGCACGGTATAGGTCGACGACCTCGGTGACCAATTGATTCAGGTCGAAGCGCGCGAAATGCAGATCTGGCGCGCGCGCGTATTCGCTGAACGCATTGACCATCTGCTTCATCGCATCGACCTGCGAGACGATCGTGTGCGTCGCACGCTCGAGCACCTGCGCATCCTGGGCGTTCATGCTGCCGAGGAATTTGCGCCGCATGCGCTCGGCCGACAATTGGATGGGCGTCAGCGGATTCTTGATCTCATGAGCGAGCCGACGGGCGACTTCGCCCCAGGCGGCATCCCGCTGCGCCTGCAACAACGTCGTGATGTCGTCGAAAACCAGGACGACGCCCGGCGCGGCGCCGACGTCGTTCGGCAATGCCGTGCATGCGCACATCAGCACTCGCCTGCCGGCGTCCGAGGGCAGATCGAGCTGCTCGCGCCAATCGAGCTCTTGCGCGGCCAGATGGAGCTTGACCGCGCCGAGAAACTGCGTAAAGAACGCCACATCGCTGAACGATTCGTCGAACCGCCTACCGACGGCGCCTTCGAGGTCGACGCCGAGAATCGCGCTTGCCGCCTGGTTCGCCGTACGCACGCGCATGTCCGACTCGAGTGCGACCACGCCGGTCGACAGGCGCGCGAGGATCACGGCGAGACCGGCGCGCTCAGCCTCCACGGCCTGCTGGCTGCGGCGCGCCTCGAGACGCGCACGGGCAAGCCGTTTGGTCATCTCATTGAACGAGGTCACCAGGAAGCCGAGCTCATCACGCGATGGCAGGGGCAACTGCGTATCGAAGTCGCCCCGCGCGACCGCGCGGGTGCCGGCGATCAGATCCTGGACGGGCTGCACCAGTCGTTGCGCGGCGAAGAACGCTCCGTACACCGCGGCGAGCAGAGACAGCAAGACGACGAAGCTCAAGATCAGCGTAAAGGTCGACTTCAGCGGCCGCCGCAGCTGCACGAGGTTTGCGTACTGGGTATAGGATCGCTGCACCGTGTCGGCGAGTTCACTGAGCTGCTGGGGCACCGGATACAGCGCGACCAGGACACGCGATGCCGGATCGCCGTTCGTGTCGATTGGCGAAGCCGCCCGGATCACATAACCGCCGGAGGAATCGGTGTCCAGACTCGCATACGAGTGCCCGCGGCGTACCTGCAGCATCATCTCCCGGGTCGCCGGCAGCGGCACTGAATCGATCGGACGATCCGAACTGGTCGCGAGGATCCGCATCCGCGGACCGACCACGGTGAATTCCGTCGCGGTGCTCTCGCGACGCGCCCGATCGAGCGTCGTTATCAGGTCGAAATCCGACAAGCCCGCCAGAGAATGCGCAACCGCCGCGGTATTTCGCCGAAAATCACGCACACGGGAGTCGAGAGCGGCCTGCGAAAGATTGCGCGTATCCTTCAGGCCCTGACTCACCTCGAGTTCGAACCAGCTGTCGATGCCGCGGTTCAAGAACTGCAGCGCGAAATAGAAGACGACCAGAATCGGTCCAACCGCGAGGGCGCTGAACACGGCCACGGTGCGGGTCTTCATGCGCGAACCCGGCACGTTGCGCCGATATTCGCGCGCGAGACCGAGGAGTTTGCCGACCAGCAGCACGCACAATGTCAGCAGGCCCGCGATGTTGATCAGCAGGATCCACGGCAGCCACTGGTCGAATTTCTCGGAATTCTGGGCGGCGGAAGCCAGCAACAGCAGCGCAGCGAGCCACAGAGCGACGCCGACGCCGGCGAACGCGGTCGCGCCATAGCGGCGCACTAGCGCTTTAGCGTCCACGTATACCAACTGCTCTCGCGATGCCATTCGCTGACCCAGAACATCAAGATGCGCAGCGTCATCGGCACCGTACCGTAGTCGACCGTCGCACGCACGTTCGCCTCGTAACGCGAGCCGGGCGGAACCAGGGATTTGTCGAGCACCGGCAGATCGTGCACGACCGACATTTCGGCGATCGCCGCCTCGGCGGTCGGCAACGACTGTTGCTGACCGCTGTTGTCGTTGCGCAGGATGTATCTGGCACTGACCGCGTTGTACTGCAGGTGATAGTGCTGGGTGAGGTCGGCGATGTCCGCGTCCGGCAGGAAGCGGCGTACCCGCGTGATTTCAATGTCGATCGCCAGCGACAAGGGCACACCATCGGCAAGGCCGCGCCTGACCGCCGCGCCGACCGGCAGATCGAGGCGCGCATCCAGGCGGTAGACCCCATCTTGCAGGCGTAGATCGGCGCTGCGCACCACGCACGGACCGTCCAGCCCGGCGGCGAGCGCCGCCGCGGCGAACAGACTTGCCGCCACCGCAAAGCAGCTCCGGCGCAGTCGGCCGGTCGCGCGCACGCGCGGACCCGTGGCGCGGGTCGGGTTTCGGCAGTATGACGGGTTCTGGCTCATCGCTTCTTCAAGGCAGCATAATAGAAGCCGTCGGCACCCGCCTCTCCCGGCAGAATCTGCCATCCGTACGGGTCGGCAACGCCGATATCCGGCCTATCCGGCCAGGATGCAGGCGGCACGGGGTCGGCGTCCGTCACCTCACTCAAGAATCGGGCCAATACGCCGCGATTCTCGGCGTGCGTGAAGGTGCATGTCGAATAGACGAGGCGCCCGCCGGAAGCAAGCATGGACCAACCTGCGCGCAACAACCGCTCTTGCACTCGCGGCATTTTCTCCAGATCCGCCGCGGATCGGCGCAGCCGGATGTCGGGATGCCGGCGGATCACGCCAAGCGCTGAGCAGGGGGCGTCGACCAGGATGCGGTCGAACGGCGCGCCATCCCACCAGTTTGCCGGTGCGCCCGCGTCCGCGGCGAGGGTTTGCGCGGCGAGTTGGCCACGTCGCAGATTATCCCGCACCCGCTCGAGGCGTGCGGCGTCGGCGTCGAGCGCGAGAATTTGATGCAATGCGCTTTGCCGCTCCGCGATCAACGCAGTCTTGCCGCCGGGTGCCGCGCAGGCATCGAGCACGCGCTGGCCGGGCTGCAAATCTAGCGCAAAGGCGACGCACTGGGCCCCCAGATCTTGGACGGATGCGAGTCCGGCGGCGAATCCCGGCAGCGCCTGCACGTCGCAGGGCGCGTCGAGCAGCACAGCATACGGGACACGCGGCTCGGCGCGGGCACCAAGGCCGGCCTCACGCAAGCTCGCCGCGTACGCTTCGCCAGTTGTGCGGCGCGCGTCGACCCGCAGCCACATCGGCGCCTGCGTATCGAGTGCGGCCATCACCTGCGAGGCATGTTCGGGCCAGTCGGCGCGCAGGCGTGCAGCGAGCCACGCGGGTGATGCGAACCTCGCGGCGGGGTCGCGCGCGAGCGCCGCGTCGAGCCGCGCGCGTTCGCGTAGGTAGCGGCGCAGCAAGGCGTTGACGAGACCGGCGGCGCGCGCATTTGCGCCCGCCCTCGCGACTTCCACGGCCGCATCGACGACCGCATAATCGGGGGATCGCCGGTCCTCGAGTTCGTACAACGCCACCGACAGCAGCGCACGCACGAGCGGCTCGAGACGGCCGGCGGGCCGGCTCAGCAATTCGCCGAGCAGCTTTGCATGCCGGAAGAAGCCACGTATCGCGCCATAGGAGAGCGAACGCACCGTCGGGGCGAGTTCGGTGGCGACGCGTGCCAGCACGACACGCAACGCGTCATCGAGACTCGCCCCCTCGTTCAACACGATGGCCACCGCTTCCGCGGCCGGCAGGCGCGCCGCGACACCCGGTCTCACGGAGCACCGAAGCGGGCGCCGGTGAGCGCGGTGGCATTCAGGAAGCTTCGGGCGTCGATCACCTTGCGGCCAGGCCGCTGCAATTTATTGATTCGCAGAGCGCCCCGGCCGCAGGCGACATCGATCCCATGGTCGGTTCCGATGATCGTCCCGGGCGCAGCTTGCGCAGAATTGTCAGCCTCGAGCTCAGACACAAGGGCCGCCTCCCAGAGGCGCAAGGGCTCACCGTTGTAGAACGTCTGCGCGATGGGCCACGGATTGAACGCGCGTACTTGGCGCTCGATCTGCACAGCATCCGCCCGCCAGTCGATCGTCGCCTCGACCTTGCCCAGTTTTGCGGCATAGGAGACGCCCTGCGTCAATTGCGGCGTCGCAACAGCCGTGCCCAGGGCAAGCCCGGTGAGCGTATCGCCGATCATGTTTGCGCCGAGCATCGCAAGCCGCTCGCCGAGCGATTGCGCCGTGTCGCGGGCGCCAATCGGCACCGACTGCGTCGCAAACACCGGTCCCGTGTCCAGACCCGGCTCCAGGTGCATGATCGACACGCCGGTCACGGCATCGCCGGCGAGAATCGCCCGCTGAATCGGTGCGGCACCACGCCATCGTGGCAGCAGCGATGCGTGGATATTCAAGCAGCCGAGCCTTGGCAACCCGAGTGCGGCAGTTGGCAAGATCAGACCGTAGGCGACCACGATGAACGCGTCGACATCGGCGTCGCGGAGCAAGTCGAGCGCCTCGGCGGATTTGAAGCTCGTGGGCTGATGTACCCTAAGAGCGAGCTCTAGCGCCCTCAATTTCACCGGACTTGCCTGCGGCTCGCGGCCTCGTCCTGCCGGCCGGTCGGCCTGCGTGAATACCGCACGGATCTCGTGACCCGCCCGCCGCAGCGCCTCGAGGGCGGGAACCGCGAACGAGGGTGTGCCGGCAAATGCCAATTTCAACGGGTCGGATTGAGCGCTCAAGGGCTCAAGTCGCGCTCGCGGGAGATCGAACCTCGCTGCTCACGGAACGCTGCCGCCGCTCCTTGGCCAATCGCCTGCGAATCAATTGACGCTTCAATTCGGACAGATAGTCGACGAACAGTCTGCCCTCCAAATGATCCATCTCGTGCTGAATGCAGATGGCCGCAAGTCCCTCGGCGTCCATTTCGAACGGCGAGCCGTCGCGACCCTGTGCTCGCACGCGCACTTTCTGCGCCCGCTCGACGTTCGCGTAGATTCCCGGCAGCGACAGACACCCTTCCTCGCAGAGCTTGTGAGACTCGCTCGCGATGATTTGCGGGTTGATCAGCACGACCGGCCGGTCATGCTCCGGGCTCACATCCACCACCACGACGCGCCGATGCACGTCGACCTGCGTCGCCGCAAGACCGATGCCCCTGGAGCCATACATCGTTTCGAGCAGATCGTCCGCCAATCGACGCACGGTCGCATCGACAGCCGCCACCGGCGCCGCCTTGGTGCGCAGTCGCGGATCCGGATATTCGAGAATCGCCAGCTTTGTCATCGAGGTATTGAGAGCAATATCGTGTTTTTGGCCAAAGAATGTTGCTACAGTTCCGCCACCGCTTAACTTAATGACCAGGCGACGGGACCCGGCTCAGTGCAATTCAACATCGCGAATCGAGCACCAAGTCCCAGTCTTCGTCGGCCGGCAGGCAGTATATCAGTCGGCCAATCCCCGCAAAGCTGGGGAGCCAAGGGAGCAACGCGAATGCAGCCGCAGACGATCCGGCAAATATCGACGGGACACCGACGGGCCAAGGCCCTCTTGCTCGCCGTGGCGATGGTTGCGAGCTGTTGGACGGGCGCATATGCGGTCGTACTCGCCCCCAACGCACCCCAGTCCTACGTCGTGAAGCGTGGCGATACCCTGTGGGGCATCGCCAAGGTCTTCCTGCGCGACCCCTGGCATTGGCCGGAAATCTGGCAGGTGAACCCGCAGATCCACAACCCCCATCTGATTTACCCGGGCGACACGCTGCGGCTGGTTTACGTCGCAGGGCATCCGGAACTCGTGCTGCAGCGCGCCAGCGGCATGGCGGCGGTACAGCGCGGGGGGGGCGTACGTCTTGAGCCTCAGGTGCGCAGCGAGCCGCTCGCCGCCGCGATCACGACCATCCCGTATGAGACGGTGCGGGCGTTCATGTCGAGGCCCTCGGTGCTTTCCCGGGAACAGATCGAGCACGCCCCGTACATCCTCGCCTCGCTCAACGATCACGCCGCAATCGCCGAGGGCAACACGATCTACGCGCGCGGATTTCACGGCGCGCAGAAACCGGGTGCCGGCTATAGCGTGATCCACGTCGGTGCCCCCCTGCGCGATCCGGGCAATGGCAAGCTTCTCGGCTACAACGGCATCTACACCGGTAGCGCCCGACTCACCCGCGGCGGCGATCCGACGACGCTCATGATGACGCAGTCGGTCCGCGAGTCCGAGCCCGGTGACAAGTTGATTCCCAGCCATGCGCGGGTGCCGCTCGACTTCGTGCCGACGGCGCCGCAAGGCCGGGTAAACGGACGCATCATCGCAGTCAACGACGGCGTCACGATGATCGGCCAATATGAGGTCGTTGTGATCGACCGCGGCTCACGCGCCGGACTCGCGCCCGGTGACGTGCTCGCGGTTTACAAGGCCGGCGACATCGTCCACGACAACGTCAAAAATGGGTATTTACGCGGTATTTCGACGTTTTTTGCACCGAAAGTGCGCCTGCCCGACGAGCGCAGCGGAACATTCATGGTATTCAAGACCTACCGCCAAATCAGCTATGGTCTGATCATGGAAGCGCAGAACATCATCCGCGTCGGGGACCGCGTCGAGAACCCTTAAGCGCTCAAAACTGTCAAATCTCGCCGCTGCGCAGCGGCGACCTTCGGGGTTGGGATCCGCCATAATGAGCGGATGCCGTCATCAGACCCGCGACTTGCCTGGGCGACGCTTGCGCGCACACCGGGATTGTCCTCTGCGACCCTGTCGACGGCGCTCGAAACCCTCGGCGGCGCAGCCGGGATTCTCGATGCAAGCGACTCGGCGCGGGCGCGCGCCGGACTCACGACGACCGCGCGCGAATTCCTGAATTCTGCCGCGGCGACGCCAACCGAGAGCGAGCGGCGCTGGCTCGAAGAGCCTGATCACGATCTGTTGGGCCAGAACGACCCGCGGTTCCCGGCGCGGCTGCGGGCGATCGGCGACGCGCCGACAGCAATCTGGGTAGAGGGTCAGATGGCGCTGCTCGGTGAACCCCAACTCGCCATCGTCGGCAGTCGCAATCCGACGGCGCAGGGTCGGGAAAACGCCTTCTCATTCGCCAAATACATGGCACGTCAAGGACTTACGATCACCAGCGGACTTGCCGCCGGCATCGACAGCGAGGCGCACCGCGGGGCGCTTGCAGCCGCCGGAACGACAATCGCGGTGCTCGGCTCCGGACTCGACGTGATCTACCCGACGCAGAACGTGGCACTGGCCGCCGAAATCCGGCTCCACGGCGCACTAATCAGCGAGTTCGCTCCCGGCACGCCTGCCCGGCGCGAGCATTTTCCCAGGCGCAATCGTTTGATCGCAGCGCTCTCGCTCGGCGTCCTGGTCGTCGAAGCGGCGCGCCGCAGCGGCTCGCTGATCACCGCAAGGCTCGCCGGGGAATATGGACGGGAAGTGTTTGCGATCCCCGGTTCGATCCACAACCCACTCGCACATGGCTGCCACCAACTGATCCGCCAAGGGGCCAAATTGACCGAAAACGCCGAGGATGTGCTCGGAGAACTGGATTTTTCCGGGGATTTGGGCCCTGGAACTGCGCCGACAAGCGCCGACGCGCCGCCCGGCGGGGCGCCGGCGGGAATGGACAAGGATCACAAAATCTTGTTAGATGCGCTCGGCTTCGATCCGGCGGACATCGATACCTTGGTCGCAAGAACCGGTTTCAAGGCCGATGCCGTCTCCTCGATGATGCTGATTCTCGAACTCGAAGGCCAAGTTCGGGCCGCCCCCGGGGGCCGCTATTCCCGAGTAGCCAGGAGCCAATGGGGTGAAAGATAACGTTCTCGATCTGCTGATCTACCTTTTCGAGAATTACATGAACGCGGACGATGAACCGCGACCGGACCGCAGCACCCTTAAAAAGGAGCTGGAACGGGCCGGATTCGCCGAGTTCGACGTGGAGCGCGCCCTCGAGTGGCTTGAAGGGCTGTCCGGAGATCAGCTCGGCAAGGTCGCCGAGGCAACCGCGCGTGCGGTGCGCGTTTTCAGCGGACACGAATTGCTGCGGCTCGACACCGACGTACGCGGCTACCTCGTGCATCTGGAGAATCTGCGGATCTTGTCCGCGGCGCAACGCGAGCTCGTGATCGACCGGCTGATGGCCCTAGAAGCCGACGAAATCGACATAGAGCAGGTCAAGTGGGTCGTTCTGATGGTGCTGTTCAGCCAGCCGGGCCAGGAGTCCGCGTATGCGCAGATGGAAGACCTGGTTTTCGAGGAACGCGGCGACGCGCTTCATTAGACGGCATTGAGCAGCAATCTCGTTATCGTCGAATCGCCTGCGAAGGCGAAGACCATCAAGAAGTACCTCGGCAAGGACTTCGAGGTGCTCGCCTCCTATGGGCACGTCCGCGACCTGGTGCCGAAGGAAGGCGCCGTCGATCCGGAACTGCACTTTGCGATGAAATACCAGATCGTCGAGCGCAACGAAAAACATGTCGATGCGATCGTCAAGGCACTGCGCAAGGCCGACGCCCTGTACCTCGCCACCGATCCGGACCGCGAAGGCGAGGCGATTTCCTGGCATTTGCAAGAACTGCTGAAGGCGAAAGGCGCGCTCACCGGCAAGCAGGTGCGCCGTGTGGTCTTCTACGAAATCACGAAGAATGCGGTTCGCGACGCCATGGCCCATCCACGCGAACTCTCGGTGGATCTGGTCAACGCGCAGCAGGCGCGCCGTGCGCTCGATTTCCTGGTCGGTTTCAACCTCTCGCCATTGCTCTGGAAAAAGGTCCGTCCGGGCCTGTCGGCCGGCCGGGTGCAAAGCCCGGCGCTGCGGATGATCTGCGAGCGAGAGGACGAGATCGCCGCGTTCACGGCACGCGAATATTGGACGATCGACGCCGAACTCGAGCACGCGGATCAAGGTTTCCCGGGCAAGTTGGTCGAGTATGCCGGCGCCAAGGTCGAGCAGTTCAGCTTTACCAACGAGTCGCAGGCTCACGAGGTGCAGGACACCGTGACGCGGGCGGCGCGCGGCGAACTCACGGTCCAAACGGTAGAACGCAAACAGCGGCGCCGCAATCCGGCGCCGCCGTTCACGACCTCGACGCTCCAACAGGAGGCAGCCCGCAAGCTCGGCTTCAGCGCACAGAAGACGATGCGTGTCGCGCAGCAACTCTACGAAGGTGTCGACATCGGCGAGGGGGCGGTCGGACTGATCACCTACATGCGCACCGACTCGCTGAACCTGGCGCAAGAAGCCGTCCGTGAGATTCGTGAAGTCGTCGCCAAACTGTACGGCGCAGCCGGCCTTGCCGAGGAGCCGCGCGTCTACCGCACCAAATCGAAGAACGCGCAAGAAGCCCACGAGGCAATCCGCCCGACCTCGGCGGCGATACTGCCCACGGATATCGAAAAGAGGCTCGACACCGACCAATACCGCCTGTATGCGCTGGTCTGGAAGCGCACCGTGGCTTGCCAGATGGCTCCGGCCGTGTTCGACACGGTCACGGTCGAGATGTTGGCGGGCCCCGATGGCGGCGCCCGGCACGTACTGCGCGCCACCGGGTCGACGCTCGTCAAACCCGGCTACATATCCGTCTACCAGGAAGGTGTGGACGATGCCGTTGTAGACGACTCGGATCACGTGCTGCCGGCGATGCGCGAGGGCGATCGCGTCAAGTTGCGCGCAGTGGTGCCGGCGCAGCATTTCACCGAACCGCCGCCGCGTTTCTCCGAGGCCTCGCTCGTCAAGGCGCTCGAGGAATACGGCATCGGCCGGCCATCGACCTACGCGTCGATCATCTCGACCTTGCGCGACCGTGGATACGTCGAAATCGAGAGCCGCCGCTTCACGGCAACGGACATCGGCAAAATCGTCAGTCGTTTCCTGACGATGTACTTCACCAACTACGTCGACTACGACTTCACGGCGAAAATGGAGGACTCGCTCGATGCGGTCGCCTCCGGCGAACAGGAATGGGTGCCGCTGCTCGAGAAGTTCTGGAAGCCCTTCATCAAGCTCGTCAGCCACACCGAGACGTCGGTGAGCCGTGAAGAAGTTGCGCAGGCACGCGATCTCGGCATCGATCCGGTGAGCGGCAAGCCGATGAGCGTGCGCATGGGCCGCTTCGGTCCATTCGTACAAATCGGCACGAAGGACGATGCAGACAAACCGCGGTTCGCGGGTCTTCGTCCGGGTCAGAAAATGGACTCGATCACGCACGCCGAAGCGATCGAGTTGTTCAAGCTGCCACGCAAGCTCGGTCTCACCCCGCGGGGTGAG
>JABEVI010000315.1 GCA_013044085.1 Steroidobacteraceae bacterium | reverse complement strand
CTACATCGTATGGGTGGGTTTGTCGCCGCCGAGCGCCCCGGCGAGGTAGGTTTCGATTTTCTTCTGGGTGATGCCGCGATCCTGCTCGCTGAATTGCACACCGATGCCGGCCGTTCTCTTGCCCTGCGCGCCCTTCGGCGTCATCCAGATGACCCGGCCCGCGACCGGGAGCTTCTCTTCCTCGCCCATCAGATTGAGCAGCATGAACACCTCGTCACCCAGCCGATAATTGCTGTTCGTCGGAATGAACAAGCCGCCGTTCCTCACGAACGGCATGTAAGCGAGGTAGAGCGCGCTCTTGTCCTTGATGGTGAGCGTCAGCAGCCCCGGCTTGTTGTTCGGTGTTCGCAATGCCATCAATTTCTGCCCAACCCCTGATTTTCAAGACAATGCCGACCTGCTCCTCAAAAGCAGCATCTCGAGCGCCAGTTGCTGATTCATGCCGGTCGAAGCAAGCCGCCGGTGTTCACGCGCGGCATCCAGAAACGCATACTGGGCCCTTATCTTCGCCTTAAGCAAATCTCCAGGCAAGCGGACCCGTTCCGCAGATTCAGAGGATCCATCCCCGGCGAGGCCGGCAACGATCCGCCCTGTGACCCAGTTCTCAAGCCACCTGACCCTCAGGACGGGATCGGAACGTACCCAACGGTCCGCGAGGATCGTCAGATCGATCGTGCCGGCACCAAGGCGCGCGAGACAGTCGCGCATCTCGGCGTCGAGCTGCGCAAGCCCCGTCGTCTGAAGTTCCAGGGCGAGCAGCGGCGCCCCGCCGGCCAGAGCGAGCGCAGCGTCCCAGCTTCCCGCCGCGCCGCTCTCGGCGCTCAGCCAGGCGCGCGCCAGCGCCGGGTCCGGCGCCCGCAACACCAGGCGCAGGCAGCGGCTTGCAACCGTCGCCGGCAGGCGGTGACTGCGCGCCGCCGTCAGAATCAACATCGTGTTGCCGCCCGGTTCCTCGAGCGTCTTCAGAAAGGCATTCGCGCCGTTCATGTTCAACGTCTCGGCATCCTCGATCAGCCCGACCTTGTAGCCGCCGCGAAAACTCTTCTGAACGAGCACCTCGATCAACCCCCGCACCTGGTCGACCTTGATCTGTTGGGCGTCCTCCTCGAGCCGGACGGCATGCATGTCCGGATGACTGTCGGCCCGCAACAGCGTGCACGCCGCGCACTCGCCGCAGGGTCGCCGATCGCTGCGTTCGCAAAGCGCGAATGCGCATGTCCAAGCCGCCAGCTGCGTCGCACCCAGACCAGGCGCGCTGAGGATCAACAGGGAGTGCGGCAGCCGCCCGGAAGCGGCTGCGCGGCGGATGCGCTCGAGCGCATCGTCGAGCCACGGCAGGGATTCGGCCCTCAGGAAATCCATGTTCTCTGCCTGAGTGCCGCAAGTATCGCACTCCCGACCTCCTCCGGTCGGCCACCGGCATCGATCACGACAACGCGCCGGGGATCGTGGGCCGCACGCGCAAGGTATGCGCGGCGCACCCGTTCGAAGAACTCGGCACGTTCGGACTCGAATCGGTCGGCGCCGAGGCCGCGCTGACGCACGCGCTCGAGCGCGCGCTCGACCGGCAGATCGAGCAGCAAGCTCAGGTCCGGGTTGCGCGCGCCCTGCACCAGACGCTCGAGCTGGCCGATCGCATTCACATCGAGCCCGCGCCCGCCGCCTTGATAGGCGTAGGTCGCATCGGTGAAGCGGTCGCAGAGCACCCAGCGTCCGCCCCGCAGCGAAGGCTCGATCAAATTCGCCAAGTGCACCGCACGCGCCGCAAACATCAACAGCAGTTCCGCGCTCGACGGCACGGCTTCATCGCCGCGTTCGAGCAGCAACGATCGAATCCGCTCGGCGAGCGGTGTTCCACCCGGTTCACGCGTGACGAGCGCGTCGATGCCCCGCTGCGCGAGCGCGGTGGCGAGCCTGGCGATCTGCGTCGACTTGCCGACACCCTCGATTCCCTCGATCGTCAGAAAGCGAGGCGCGCTCATGGGTGGGCCCGCTTGCCGCGAGCGGCGCGCCGGCGCATGCGCGCCAGATACCGACGCACCGCCGCGTTCTGTTCGGCCAAGGTCGCCGAGAACACGTGGCGGCCGTCGGTCCTTCCGGAAGCGACGAAGTACAGCGCATCGGTGATCTGCGGTCGCGCGCTCGCCTCGATGGCCGCGGCACCGGGCAGATCGATCGGGGTCGGCGGCAAGCCGGCGCGAGTGTAGGTGTTGAAGGCGCCGTCGGTGCGCAGATCGACGGCGTGCAGGTGTCCGTCATAGCGATCCCCGAGGCCATAGATCACGGTCGGGTCGGCCTGCAGACGCATGCCGATCGACAGGCGGTGCAGATAAACGCCCGCGATCTTGCGACGTTCCCCCGGCAAAGCGGACTCCTTCTCGACGATGGAGGCCAGAATCAACAATTCGCGCTCGTCATGCAGGGGAAGGTGCGCCGCCCGCGATTTCCAGGCCGCATTCAGGACCCGCTGCAGAGCCCGATGCGCCCTGCCGAGTAGCGCGATATCGCTCGTACCGCGCGCAAACTCATAAGTCTCGGGCAGAAACTGACCCTCCGGGCTCAAGCCGGCTGCCGAGAATTTCGCCATCAAATCGACCGGTTTCGGCGGCAGCGTCGTGACAATATAGCGATCGCGGCGCAGCGCCGCGAGCAAATCCGTGACCCGCCAGCCATCGATGATCGTGAAGGATCTGAGCAGCACCTCACCCTTGACGAACTTCTCGAGCAATCCGTCCGCGGTGAGGCCGGGCCGCAGTTCATACTCGCCGGCGCGTAGCGCCCTCGCCTCACCCCGCCAACGCGCGTACCACGCCCAGGTGTGCGGCGCGGCGAGAATGCCGCGTCGATGCAGGTCGGTGGCAACCTCGCCGAGGCTCTCGCCCGGCAACAGGCGATAGACGAGCACGGCACGCAGGGGCAGAGGCTGCGCGAGTCCGCGAATGGCGCGCCGCACGGCGACGAACCCCACGCCCAGCGCGAGCGCGACCAAGAGCGCGCCCGGCAGGAGCCTGCGCTTCATTGCGACTCGAGGAGCCCGCGCAAGCGCCGAGCCGCGTCGCATTCAGGCGGCCGAATGCGCGTCCGGCCGTCGATGATCAGGCCGACCGTCATAAGGCCGGCGACGGCGTTACTCATGAAGACCTCCTCGGCCACGCGCAGATCCTCGAGGCGAACGCGGCGCTCCACGGTGCGCAGACCGAGCGAGTCGGCTTGGGCGAACACGAACCTTCGCATCACGCCCGCGATACCACAGTGGTCCAGCAGGGGCGTCGACAAGGTCTTACCCCGTCTCAGGAACAGATTCGACATGGTACCGCAGACGAGGTGCCCGTCGTGATCCAACATCAAGCCCTCGGCGATGCGCGGATCGCTCCATTCGGCGCGCGCCAGCACCGACTCGAGGCGGTTCAATGTCTTCATGCCCGCCAGTGCCTCATTGCGTCCGAGCCGCGTGCGACAGATGCGCACGCGAATCGGCGCCGCGGGCTCGCCGGGCGCCCGCGCAGGCGCCGGCCAGAGGCTGACAATTCGGGTCGTGCGCTCACGTCCCGTGGGCCGGTAACCGCGTTCGCCGACACCGCGAGTGAGGACCAGTTTGAGGACGGCATCCTTGCGCCGTCTCGCCGCCCGCCTGATCTCGCCGCGCAGACGCACCTCATCGGGTGGTGTCAATGTCAGCCGGATGCAGCTTGCGTACAGGCGCTCGAGATGCCAATCGAGTAATCGCACGGCGCCCTCGTGCACGCGCATGGTCTCGAAAAGGCCGTCTCCATACTGCAGGCCGCGGTCGCGCCAGTCGATCCGTCCCGGGCTGCGGCCGTTGATCCAGACCTTCATGCCGGCACCTCGAACGCACGCAGCAAGCCCTTGGCCTTCGCGCGCGTCTCGGCGAGTTCCTGCTCCGGAACCGAATCGGCGACGATGCCGGCGCCGGCGCGAAATGCGACCATCGCGCCATGCACGGTGAGCGTGCGGATCAAAATATTGAAATCGCCGCTGCCGTCGCGATTCAGGTAGCCGATCGAGCCGGTATAGGCTCCACGGCCGACACCCTCCAACTCGGCGATGATCTGCATGCAGCGCACCTTCGGACAACCGGTGATCGTGCCACCGGGGAATACGGCCCGGATCACCTCGATCGGCGAGACATCCTCGCGCACCTGCCCAACCACATTCGAGACGATGTGATGCACGTGCGCGTAGGTCTCGATCGCCATGTACTCATCGACCCGCACCGAACCGCCGCGACAAACACGGCCAAGGTCGTTGCGTTCCAGATCGATCAGCATCACGTGTTCCGCGCGTTCCTTCTCATTGGCAAGCAGCGAGCGGATCAAGTCCGCATCTTCCGCGCTCGATGCGCCGCGCGGCCGTGTGCCGGCGATCGGTCGGGTCGAAACGGTATCCGCGCGCAGACAGAACAACCGTTCCGGGGAGGAACTGACGATCGCGAAGTCGCCGTGGCGCAGCAACGCGCCAAAAGGACTTGGATTGACGGTGCGCAGGCGTGCGTAGAGCGCGACGGGATCGATCGGAGCTGCCGACTCACCCCACCAGCGGCGCGACAGATTGGCCTGATAGACATCGCCCGCCGCAATGTATTCGAGTGCGCCGCGCACCGCAGCGAGGAAACGTTCGGGGCTTTCCTCGCGCACCTCGATGGCGGGTATCGAAGCGAAGCGTGTGCCTGACATGGCGGCCGCATCCGCGACGAATCGATCCAACAGGCTCTCACACCCCTCCTCGGCGACCAGCCAGGCCCGTCCCGTCGCACGTTCGCGCAGCCATGCCGCCGGCGTGCGGATCGCGAGTCCGGCGAGCGATTCCGGTGAGTCCGGCAGATCGAGCCGCGGTTCGATCTCGGCGGCGATTTCATAGCCGAGATACACCAGCCACCCGCCCGAGAACGGCAGCGGGCTCGGGCTTCGGGGCAGCGATAACCCCCGCCACCAACTCTCCAGCGCCGACAGGAAGCCGCCGTCGGTCCGCTCGCCACCCGAGACCGCCCGCAGCACCTCTCCGGAGGCGATCGGCAGGATGTCGAAACGCACATCCCCACCGGCATCGGCCGCAACCGCACCGCTCTCGAGGATTCCCGGGTAACGCTCCGGAAACCGAGCCACGAGACTCAGGGGGTCAAATTCGGCGGAAAATGAGCGAACCGTTGGTGCCACCGAAACCGAACGAATTCGACAACGCGTGACGCAAGGGCATCTGCCGGGCCACATTCGGAACGTAGTCGAGGTCGCATCCCTCACCGGGCGAATGCAGGTTGATCGTCGGCGGCGCAATCTGGTCGCGCAGCGCGAGCACGCTAAATATCGCCTCGACCGCCCCGGCCGCGCCCAGCAGGTGTCCGGTCATGGATTTGGTCGAACTGACCGCAATGTGGTCCGCCGCAGCCCCGAAGGCGCGGCGAATCGCGGTCGTCTCCGCGCGGTCACCGATTTCGGTCGAGGTCGCGTGCGCGTTGATGTACTGAACCTCGTCCGGATTCAGTCCGGCATCGCTGAGCGACTTGCACATCGCCTTGCGCGCCCCCTCGCCGTTTTCAGGCGGCGAGGTGACATGATACGCATCGCCGCTCATGCCAAAGCCGACGATTTCCGCATAGATGTTCGCCCCCCGGGCCTTGGCGTGTTCGTATTCCTCGAGGAGCATCGCGCCGGCGCCGTCGCCCATCACGAAGCCATCGCGATCCTTGTCCCACGGACGACTGGCCCCGCTTGGATCATCGTTGCGCTGCGAGAGCGCCTTCGCCTGGGCGAAACCGCTCGCACCGGTCACGCAGGTGGCCATCTCCGAGCCACCGGCGAGCATCGCATCGGCCTCTGCGTACTGGATGAGACGCATTGCGAGCCCAAGCGCATGGGTCGAGGTCGTGCAAGCGGTCGCCACCGCCAGGTTCGGCCCGGTCAGGTTGAACGCCATCGACAGGTGGCCACTGACCAAGTTGATGATGCTTCCCGGGATGAAGAACGGGGACACTTTCTTCGGCGATTGGGTCTCGAGGAATTTTTGGTAGGTTTGCTCGATCGATTCGAGCCCGCCCATACCCGAACCCATCAGCACGCCCACCCGATCGCTGTCCGCCTCCGAGACGGTGAGTCCGGAATCGCGCATCGCCTGCATGCCGGCCACGACACCGTATTGCATGAAGGCGTCCATCCGCCTCGCATCCTTTGCACTGATGTACGGTGCGAGGTCGAGGCCACGGATTTCACCACCGAAATGCACCGGGAAATGGGTCGTGTCGAACCGGGTCACGGGCGCGATTCCACTGCGTCCCTCGACGATCGACGCCCAAGCGGTCGCGACGTCGTTGCCGACCGGCGCCACGACCCCCATCCCGGTGACGACCACCCGTCTCTTACTCACGCTGGAACCCTCGCGGCGCCGGGTTGGTGGAACCGAAAACGATCAGGCCTTGCTCTTGTGGGAGTTGATGTAATCGATCGCCTGCTGCACGGTCGTGATCTTCTCGGCATCCTCATCGGGAATTTCGGTCTCGAATTCTTCTTCCAAAGCCATGACCAGTTCAACCGTGTCCAGCGAATCGGCGCCGAGATCGTCGACGAACGAGGCATCGTTGGTGACCTCTTCCTCCTTGACTCCCAACTGCTCCGCCACGATCTTCTTAACTTGCTGCTCAACAGTACTCATCGTTATGGTGTCCTCTCGGAATTGGTACGTGCCGCCTCGAGGCGGCCCTCTTCGGCCAGCGCCCTCCCGCAGGCAGGGCGCGTATTTTATGTGAACGCGCCCGCGACGGCTACCGCGGACGCACACCGGCACCGGCAGGGGTCGCCGGTTCCTTGACAAAACCCGCGGACTTAGGGTGACGAGTCCCGTTCACGGCATGTACATCCCGCCATTGACGTGCAGGGTTTCGCCGGTGATGTAGGCCGCCGCCGGCGAGGCCAGGAAGGCGACCGCGGCGGCCACGTCGGCCGGCAGACCGAGGCGCCCCAGGGGTATCTGGCCCTCCAGCGCGGTGCGCTGCGCCCCGTCGAGCGCCCGGGTCATGTCGGTATCGATGAAGCCCGGCGCCACCGAGTTGACCGTAATGGCGCGCGAGCCGACCTCTCGGGCAAGCGACTTGGTGAAACCGATCATGCCGGCCTTGGCGGCCGCATAGTTCGTCTGCCCGGGATTGCCGGTCAGACCGACGACCGAGGCGATGTTGATGATGCGGCCCTGGCGGGCCTTCATCATCCCTCGCAGCACGGCCTTGGACAGACGGAACACCGAGGCGAGATCGGTCTGGATCACCGTGTCCCAGTCATCCTGTTTCATCCGCAACAACAAGGTGTCGCGCGTGATGCCGGCATTGTTGCAGAGGATGCTCACGGCGCCCTCGCGCGCCTCGATCTGTTCGAGCAGTGCGTCGATCGATGCCTGCGCGACGACATCGAGCACCGCGCCGCGGCCGCCAAACGGCGCCAGTGCGGCATCGATGACGGTGGCGCCTGCGGCGCTGGTCGCCGTGCCGACCACCGTCGCGCCAAGTTGAGCCAATTGATGCGCGATGGCCGCGCCGATTCCCCGCGAAGCGCCCGTGACGAGCGCAATCTGTCCCTTCAGCGTCGACATGCGATTCTCCCTGGCTGCTCAGCCGGCCCGGGCCGCTGTCAGCGCTTCCTCGAACGAATTCGGATCCTCGAGCGCGAGCATCTTCAGATCCCGGTTCTTGTCGATGCGTCGGTTCAGACTGGTCAGCACCTTGCCCGGACCACACTCGATGATGACGTTCGCACCGGCATTGATCATCGTGCGCACAGTCGCCGCCCAATAGACCGGTGTGTGCAATTGTTTGACGAGAGCGGCCCGTATCGCCGCGGGCTGCGAGTGCACCTGGACGTCGACGCCGTACACGGCGACCGCAGTCGGCGCCGCGACTTTGATCGCCGCGAGCCGCTCGCCGAGGCTCGCCGCCGCCGGCAGCATCAGGGAACTGTGCGCCGGCACGCTGATCGGCAGCATCACCGCCCGTTTGGCCCCGAGCGTGTTCGCCGCCGCGATCGCCCGCGCAACCGCCGCGGCGCGCCCGGCGATCACGACCTGGCTCGGCGCGTTAAAATTCACTGCCTCGACGACATCACCCTGCGCGGCCTCGGCACAGGCGGCCTCGACGTCGCTATCCTCGAGGCCGAGGATCGCGGCCATGGCGCCCGCGCCGGGCGGGACCGCCGACTGCATCGCCTGCGCCCGGAAGCGCACGAGCGCGACCGCATCCCGGAAATCCAGGCTGCCGGCCGCAACCAGCGCGGAGAACTCCCCGAGGCTGTGCCCGGCCATCGCATGCGGTACCGGACCGCCAAGATCGCGCCAGATGCGCCAGGTGGCGACCGCCGCGCTCAGCATGGCCGGCTGCGTGCACTCGGTCGCATTCAGCGACTCGGCCGGGCCATCCCGGCACAGCGCCCAAAGATCATAGCCGAGAACCTCCGCGGCCTGCCCGAACGTGCTTTCGACCTGCGGGAAACGCTCCGCGAGGGCACGCATCATGCCGACCGATTGCGAGCCTTGACCGGGAAAGACGAAAGCGAGTGACATGGCGAGGAGTTCCTAAGATCGCGTAGAGCGACGAATTATAGCGATCCGCGAGCACAGTGCGGCACCGATCAGGAATCCGGCGATCACCCCGTACAAATGCGCATCGACGACGATCAGCGGCGCACCATGGCCGGTGGCTTGCGCGTATTGCTCGTGCGCGATCTTGCCGAGCAGACAGACGAGCAGGATCCAGCGGTCCCATTCGCGCTTGACGAAGTGATTCACCGTGCCGGCCGCGACCGCCGCGTGCAGGACACCGGAGGAGCCCAGGTACCAGGAGACGCCCGGGCTGAACCACCACAGGCCACAGCTGATAGCGAGCGCCCCGAAGGCGACGATCGCAACCCAGTCGGCGGCATCGTACGCATCGGCGAACAAGGCCCAGACCAGGATCAGACCGAGTTCGTCGAGGATCAGGTGCGCCGCACCGAGGTGCACGGCATGCGCGCTCAACAGCCGCCACCACTGCCCGTGCGCGATCGCCGCACGCTCGTAGCGCAACGCGAGGCGCGCGGGTTCGCCGAAACCCGCCAACACGTCGAGACCGAGGAGGATGGCGAGCAACCAAATCCAGCGACCGCGGTCCCATTGCAGCGCGGCGGCGATTTCCGCAAGCCGACGCCGGGCCCCGACAGCGGAGTTGGAGGCGGGGCTTTTTGGTATCATCCGGACACTTTCCGAGGATTCGACATGCGCAATCGCTCCCGCGGCTTCACGTTGATCGAGATCATGGTCGTCGTCGTCATACTCGCGGTGCTCGGCGCGCTGGTGGTGCCGCGGATCCTGCAAAACGTCGACAAGGCGCGGGTCGTACGCGCCGGCAGCGATATCCGCGCCATCGAGACGGCGCTCGACCTGTACCGGCTCGACAATTACAAGTACCCGACGACCGAACAAGGTCTGGAGGCGCTCGTGAAGAAGCCGGCGGATCCAACGCTCACGAATTACCGGGCTGGCGGCTACCTGAAATCGGTGCCGAAGGACCCGTGGGGCAACCCATACCATTACACGAGCCCCGGGGCCGACGGTCAACCCTACGACATCATATCCTACGGTCGCGACGGCAAACCCGGCGGCCAGGGATACGACGCGGACATAAGCAGTTCGAATCTCGACCAGAACTAGGCCCGAGAGCTCCGGCGCCTGCCGGCGGCGGAGCACCAACGGCGTCTTCGCGCCATGCGCAACAAAGGCTTCACTCTCGTCGAGATCCTGGTGGTGCTCGTGATCATCGCGGTGATGCTTTCAATCGCGGTCCTGTCGATCAATGTCGCCGGCAACGACAGCCAACTGCACGAGGAGAGCCGGCGCATCGTCGGCCTGCTGAACCTGCTGCACGATCGGGCGCTGCTCGAGGGGCGCGACTTCGGCCTGTTGATCGAGCCGCATGCCTATGAATTCCTGGAATACGACAACTTTCGCAACCAGTGGCGCTTGTTCGACACGGAGCGCGAGTTTCGCCACCGAGAGTTGCCGAAGGGGCTGAGCTTCCGGCTGCAGCTCGATTCGCGGCAGATCGT
>JABEVI010000314.1 GCA_013044085.1 Steroidobacteraceae bacterium | reverse complement strand
TCGATCCCATGCGTGTCCAGTAAGCGTCAAAACTAAATCAGAAATTTTACCGATAAATGCAGGGATTTTGCGTTCAAATTAGTGAAAACTTCAGTCTAAATCGTGGATGGGCGCGGCCCCGTCACCCATCACCCTTCACCCGCCGCCACTCCCAGCGCCCGGTCCTGCACGTCACCGCCATAATCCAGCACCACCCGATCCCCATCCCGCACCCCCCGTCGCCACCCATCCGATCCCACCCGCAACCGGCCCATGTTTACCAACGCCTTTACCCGCTCGCGCGACATGCCAAGCTCACGCGCCAGCAACCGGTCGAGCCGGACCGACACCGGCCGTAGCACGACCATCGTAATCTCCAGCGCGGTCCAAGAGTCGACTGCAATGATCACCTGTTTTAGCACCCTCACCCCGCCATCCGGCTCGACCCGAGAAGTAAACCGCCGCAAACCTGCCCCATCGAACGCAATTGCCGCCGCCAACCCCGCATCGTTTGCCTGCAGCTGGTTCAGTTGGTCAGGATCGATCGTACCGATCGCCAAGCGCTCGAAAACCGGACGATTCCACGTCCCGTCACACCCCAAACACCGATAGATCAGCCAGGCATCGAGCCTCTTGCCGTTCGCATTCAGCCTGAACGTTCCGCTGCTCCTAAAAGCGGTCATCCGCCCGCAGTGGCTGCACGGCAGATGCGGCTGCGGCGCCGCCAAGGGTTCAATGGTCCATTGAACCCGCAATATCGTGGACATGTCGTCGTGGTCTTCCCATCGGAAGTCCATCGGCACGACGGATCGAGACTTCGATCACAGAATACGGTCTGGCAACGGCGATAAGCAGGATGCAAGCAGGATGCAAGCGCGACGAAAAGCGGCATTCGAAGGAACGTGCCCGACCGGTCTCGCTTCGCCAGTCCGATGGACGCGTAAAAATCATGCGGCAGCGAGGGCGCTGCCGGCGCACAAAGGCAAGGTCAGAAGAGACCGGTCGTCATGCGGGCACGATAAAACTCCGATGGTGGCGCCAACCACTTATGCCTGATCGCTATTGCCCGGACAATGGCCATACCGACACCGCGCCCTCTCGTTACCGGATCGACAAAGAGGCGCTTCAATTCAGCAGTTCCTTCGCCCAGCAACGCATACCCACCACACCCCAAGGCGCATCCCTCCTGTCGAGCTACGAAAAATCGAACGCTTGGCGAGAGAAGCGCCGACAAAGGCGGGCCATTCCTGCTTTCTGCAGGATAAAGTGAAGCAGACCGCTTGTCCGCCTTCGTAAGGAACGACGCACGTCGGGCTGATCTGGCGATTCCCGCTGCACCGTTGTCGTCGATTCGCTCTTCTGCGTGCGTGTCATTGCTTTATTGCGGTATACCCCAGCGGACGGTTAGCTGAGACAGTTTTATCGCGTTAATAGGGTAGTTTTTGGTATTTTGATACGATAACGGGAAGACGTCTAGAATCTTATGAGACACTTTGTGACCATTCGTGAATATGCCGGCGTCAGGACGATCGACCATGGCCTTGCGATTCAGCAGCGGGCCTTGGACACCGCAGGCTGCCATATAGGGCCAACCAATTGAACGGCGGCTTTGCGCTCATCCCTGCCGTTTAGGCGGACAACGCAGTTTCTCCGAAGCGGCCATTCGCGGTCTCGGCGCCGATCGGCGGGGTTGGGTGGAAAGGAGAACGTCTGCTCCCGGCACGAAACCACAATTAGCGGACGTTTTTTCGTCTCCAACTTGCGTCATCACGGCGGAGAACACGCCCATGAGACAGCTCCGCCTCAATTGTGGCGCCGGAGGGCACCATCGCGCTTCTGGCGAGTGTTGCCACCGATGCCGCTCGCTTACCTGCCTTTTTGCAAAGCGAAAAAGAGGGCCGTTATAGACACGACGAAAATCGCTCGACGTAAATGTCGACCACGACCACAGCTTATCGTTTTTGGGTTCTTCGCACGGCAGGCTTGGTGTTCTGGATTTCTTCTGCATGCGTTGCTTCGCCTTGCCTCCAGTTATCGAAGGTCTCGCGGGCAGTATTGGTCAACATGCTTGAGAAAGGGTCGGGATTTGCAGCATAAAGGCAGTGGCGCATTTCGGTGAACGCGTTGAACTGTTCGCCGAGACCTCCGCGCAGGAAATGTACTTTGTAGCGTCGGACAAGCGAGATGTTCTCTCGCAAATAAAAGTTGAATTTACTCCTACTAATCTCTGGCTCACGTTCGATGATTTCGGCGGTAAACCCGTCGACCTTTTGTGGCTCGAATTCAAAGTCGGGGAAGAAATGGTTAGCGATCCGTAGGAAACGAAACGCGTTAAGAGAGGCAAATTGCCCGGGCTCGACCTTGGTCGAGTCACCCTTACCCGCCGAGGCGCCATCTATGTGCTCTGCATCTGTAGCGTTATCCTCAACCCTGGCTTTCTCGATTTCCGCCTGCGTCGCATCGCGCACCTGCCGGAATTCTCGATCGGCGAGTTCGAACAGGGCCGCGAGCGTATTGATGCGTCGCCTGAGTCCAGCCGGGATGGATTTCTTATATTTTATCTTATGGTCGAGCGCACTCCACGAATCCTGGATGATTGTCCTGATCTGCAGCTCAAAGCGAAATGGAGCGAAGGGAGCGTACTCAGGCATTTCAGCGCGAAGGGCGCCGAGTTTAAGATCTAGATGCAAGCCTTTATAGCCGAAAGCATTCTCGGTGCCCTCGATCTGGGCGATCTTATCGGTGACCTCGAGTACGTCGAATTGCTTGCGAACCAAGGCGCCGATTGGCTCTATCTCGTCCTCGTACAGGCAGACGAGGCGTAAACCGATTAGGTCGGTGATGTGGCTCTTGATGTCATAGGGCGTCGAGTTCTTCTCAAGATCGCCCTGATACTTTCGAACGAACTTCTTGATTGATTCTTCTCGATCCTTGATTCGACCGCTTGTCACCGCGGAAGCGTAATCGCCGCCTGCCAGGAGTGATCGTATGAGTGTCAGGAACGACGCCTTAGCGCCGTCGAAAAGCGCAGCGTTATGATCGTAATACGTGCGAAACGCAGCTTTCTCGGCTTCGAAATCCAATGACGACATGCGGCACCCCCCGGACCATAAAAGCCTAACTCGACCAGTAATGCCAGACTGGCCTGCTCGAACGAGTGTCGGCCCCAATAGTGCGGCGTTTGAATGGCCGAATTTGGGGGAGTATTACCGTACCCAACAAAAACCGATATGGCCAACCGCCGGAACTGGACGGCGCTGAACGTCCGCTCCTGAGATCGCCCCTGGGACCGGTCTACGCCCGACTTTGGTCGAAACCCGCCAGCTCACCTACCGGCCAGCGATGTCCGCTTACCTAAATTCCTGGTCCAGAGCCGTCAGGCAGCTCCCGGCCAGGTCTGGGTACCTCGAAAGGCGCTCTGCGCCCATCTCGGTCATCGCGCCATCGCGATCCCTGACTCGGAAGCCGCCATTTGCGGCCGGCGCGTCAGCGGTCGAAAAGAATTTGCGATACAATGTCGATTTCCGAATACCCCGTTCGTCGTTGTAATGCCAGGCCAACGGGGCCGGCTGAACGAAGGAGACAGACAATGCGTGTGATGGTGTTCGTGAAAGCCACCGATGATATCGAAAAAGGAATGCCGCCCACGCCCGAGGCGTTAGAGGCGTTCGCGGCGATGGACGAGTTCACCGAAGAGCTGGTCAACGCCGGCGTTTTCATCGCTGCCGCCGGCCTCAAGCCCAGCGTCGAGGGCAAGCGCATCGCGTTCGATGGCGGAAGCCGCACCGTCATCGACGGGCCGTTCGCCGAGACCCGCGAGCTGATCGCCGGCTTTTCGATCTGGGAGGTCAAGGATATGGACGAGGCGATGGCCTGGGCGAAGCGCTGCCCGCCGCCCCCGGGTAAGGGCGAGATCGAAATCCGGCCGTTCTTCGAGGTGGCGGACCTGGGCGATTTCATAACGCCCGAGGAGCTTTCGACACCCCGTGACGGAGAGCGCGGTAAGCTCGGCGTCGCCTGATCGCGTTGGCCCGAAATTGCTTGCCTCCCCTGCGTCCCTGGCCGAGAAAGCGGCATGGGGACGGGCGAGACACGCCAGGCGATCGAAGCGGTTTTTCGGATTGAACGGGCCAGGCTGATCGCGGGTCTGGCCCGGATGGTGCGCGACGTCGGCCGGGCGGAGGAGCTGGCGCAGGATGCGCTGGTAGTTGCCTTGATCGAATGGCCCCGGAGCGGCGTTCCGGCCAGGCCCGGTGCGTGGCTGATGACGGCGGCCAAGCGCCGCGCGATCGACACGATCCGGCACGAAAAAATGCGCGAGCGCGTCCATGGGGAGATCGCACGGGAGCTGGATGGAGCGTTCGACGATATGGCCGCGATGGTCGAACCGGGACTGGATGACGATCTCGGCGATGAGTTGCTGGGTCTTATTTTCGCGGCCTGCCACCCGGTGCTGTCGGCCGATGCGCGCACGGCGCTGACACTGCGGGTGATCGGCGGCCTGACGACGGACGAGATTGCGCGTGCGTTTCTGGCGAGCGAGACGACGATCGCCCAGCGGATCGTGCGCGCGAAGAAGACGATCGGGAAGGCCGGACTACACTTCGAGGTGCCGCGGGGTGCGGAGCGGGTGGCGCGGCTCGGCTCGGTGCTGGAAGTGGTCTATCTGATCTTCAACGAAGGCTATGCGGCGACGGCGGGCGATGATCTGGTCCGGCCGGGCCTGTGCCTGGAGGCGCAACGGCTCGGCCGCATCCTAGCGGGGCTGATGGCCGATGATGGACCCGGCAAGGCGGAGGTGCTCGGCCTATTGGCCCTGATGGAGATTCAGGCGTCGCGCCTGGCGGCGCGCACCGGGCCGGACGGTGCCCTCGTGCCGCTGACTGAGCAGAACCGCGCACGCTGGGACCAGTTGCTAATCCGCCGCGGTCTCGACGCGCTGGCCCATGCCGAAGCGCTCGGGGGCGAGGGGCCTTACATGCTGCAGGCGGCACTTGCGGCGTGCCATGCGCGCGCACGTAGCCCGGACGAAACCGACTGGCCCCGCATCGCGGCACTCTATGACCGGCTGCGCGTGGTGATGCCCTCGCCGGTGGTCGATCTCAATCGGGCGATCGCTTACAGCATGGCTTTCGGACCCGAAATGGGACTGCGGTTGTTATACGAAATCTCTGACGCCGCCGCTCTGCGGAACTATGCCCCGCTGCCGGCGGCGCGAGGCGACTTCCTATTTCGGTGTGGCAGGTTGGCCGAGGCCCGCGCGGAATTCGAGGCTGCGGCCAAGCTCACCCGCAACGCCCGCGAAGCGGCCTTCCTACTCGCCCGCGCAGACGCTTGCGATTGATACTACTGGTTGCGGGTTTTCTGACCTCGGGGGGCTGGGATGGGCACCGGGGAACAAAGGCCTGACGAAATCAGGGCGTCGGCCTAGTGATTGTTAGTTG
>JABEVI010000313.1 GCA_013044085.1 Steroidobacteraceae bacterium | reverse complement strand
TGATCGATTGGCTCGCGGCCGGTCTGAATCCCGGAGTTGCGACGATCTTCATCCAGTCGAAGGTTCCCGAGCACGCCGAGCTGCACCTGCTCTTGTCCATGATCACGCCGCTCGGCTGGCTCGAGCGCGTGCCCTCCTACAAGGACCAGCAGGCTCAGTTGCAAGACCGCGACCTCGGCACCTACGGGTTTCTGGGCTATCCACTGCTTCAGTCCGCGGACATCCTGCTCTACCGTCCGCAGTACGTGCCGGTCGGCGAAGACCAGGTCGCCCATGTCGAAATAACGCGCGAGGTCGCACGCCGCTTCAACCACGTCTATGGCCGGGACGCGCAGTTCGAGACCAAGGTCGAAAAAGCGATCAAGAGCTTGGGTTCGCGTAACGCGGCCTTGTATGGCGCCCTGCGCAAGGAGTTCCAGGAAAAGGGTGATGCCGGTGCGCTCGTGAAGGCGCGCTCGCTGGTCGAATCCAACGCCCGGCTCAGCGTCGCCGACCGGGACCGTCTGCTCGGCTTCCTCGAAGGATCCGGCATCGCGGTATTGCCGGAGCCGGAGGTGCTGCTGACGTCGACACCGAAAGTGCCGGGGCTCGACGGTCGCAAGATGTCGAAGTCCTACGGCAACACGATCGGCTTGCGCGAGGATGGCGATTCGGTGGCGAGGAAGCTGAAGACGATGCAGACGGACCCGGCGCGGGTGCGTCGCACGGATCCGGGTGATCCGGAGAAATGCCCCGTGTGGGACCTTCACCAGGTCTATTCGAGCGCCGAGACGCGCGAATGGGTCCAAAATGGCTGCCGAAGCGCCGGCATCGGCTGTCTGGACTGCAAGAAACCCTTGATCGACAAGGTGGTCGAGGAGACGAGCGCGATCGCCAAGCGCGCGCAGGAATTCGAGGAGAACCCGGACCTCGTCCGCGGAATCATCGCCCAGGGATGCGAGCGCGCGCGCGACGTGGCGCGCGACACGCTGGCGGTCGTCCGTCAGGCGATGGCGATGGACTATCGATGAACCCGCAGGAGGCGCAAGGAGCGACGGGCGAGCCGGCGGCCGCGAGCACCGTTCCGGAACAGGGCGAGATGCCCTTCGCGATGGTCGAGGGGCAGCCGATCACCGTCCTGCCGCGCGACCTGTACATTCCGCCGCAGGCGCTCGAGATTTTCCTGGAGGCCTTCGAAGGTCCGCTGGACATGCTGCTCTACCTGATCCGGCGGCAGAACCTCGACATCCTCGACATCCCCATCGCCGAGATCACGCGCCAATACATGCGCTACATCGAGCTGATGCAGGTCCTGCAGCTCGAGCTCGCCGGCGAGTACCTGCTGATGGCGGCGACGCTTGCCGAAGTCAAGTCACGCATGCTGTTGCCGCGGGTCCGGTCCGATGAGGCCGAGGAGGACGCCGATCCGCGTGCCGAACTCGTGCGGCGCCTGCAGGAGTACGAGCGCTTCAAGCGCGCCGCCGAGGGCATCGACCGGATCGCGCGGCTGGAGAGGGATACCTGGGTGGCATCAGCCGAGATTGCGGAACGCAAGGTCGTGCGGATCGCACCGCAGGTGAAGCTGCAGGAGATGCTGGTCGCGTTCCAGGAGGTGCTGGCGCGCAGCGACATGTTCGCGCACCATCACGTGCAGCGTGAGGCCTTGTCGGTGCGGCAGCGCATGACCGATGTCCTCTCGGCGCTCGAGGCGAGCGACTTCGTCGATTTTGTGCGCCTGTTCCGGCCTGAGGAAGGCCGGCGCGGCGTCACCGTCACCTTCATCGCACTGCTCGAATTGCTGCGTGAGGGCCTGATCGAAATCCAGCAGTCGGAACCCTACGCGCCGCTGCACGTGCGCCGTGGCGTGGCCGGGCGGGCGTACGCGAACGATGAACTCGTGAGATCCCAGAATGAGTGAAATCTACGTCAAGAACGTCATCGAGGCCGCGCTCCTCGCGGCCGGACGCCCGTTGTCGATGGATGACCTGGTGGCCGTTTTCGATGGCCGCGACGGCGTCGACGCCGCGGCCGTGCAGATTGCCCTCGGCGCGTTGCGCGAGGAGTACGTCTCGCGCGGCATCGATCTGTGCGAGGTTGCGAGCGGCTTCCGGGTGCAGATCAAGCCGGCGCTCGCCGAGCCGGTGTCGAAACTGTGGGTCGAGCGTCCGGCCAAGTATTCGCGCGCCCTGCTCGAAACGCTGGCGCTGGTCGCCTATCGGCAGCCCATAACGCGCGGTGAGATCGAGCAGATCCGTGGCGTCGCGGTCAACCCCAACATCATCAAGACATTGCTCGAGCGCAGCTGGATTCGCATCGTTGGCCATCGTGATGTGCCCGGCAAGCCCGAATTGCTCGGCACCACACACGAATTCCTCGATTACTTCGGATT
Source organism: Steroidobacteraceae bacterium (assembly GCA_013044085.1). Lineage (GTDB taxonomy): Bacteria > Pseudomonadota > Gammaproteobacteria > Steroidobacterales > Steroidobacteraceae > Bog-1198. The sequence continues at coordinate 1,985 of JABEVI010000313.1, read as the reverse complement.
GAAGAGGCTCGATGAGTTGCCGACGCTCGCACAACTGAAGGAACTGGAGGATTTGCGGCTGCAATTGAGCCTGCCGGGAGCCGATGCGGTGGTTGTGCCGGATGCGTAAAAAAGCCGCCGAAGCCGCCGCCCCCGCAGCCGCGCAACGCGTGCAAAAGGTGCTTGCGGCAGCCGGTGTTGGCTCGCGACGCGAGATCGAGCGTTGGATCCGTGAGGCTCGATTGCGCGTGAACGGCGAGGTGCCCTCGCCTGGAACGAAGCTCGAGCGGGGCGACCGGGTCACGTTCGACGGGCGTGTGGTGCATTGGCGCGCTGCCGGCGGCGCCGAATCGCACGTCCTGCTGTATCACCGTTCCCCCGGCGATGCGCTCGACCTGAAGGCGGCGACCTCGCGGGCCGCCGAGCAGCTACGTCTACCGCGCTCCGGGGGTCGCTGGCTGGCGATTCAGGCGATGCCGCCGGTCGACGGCGGCTTGGAGATACTGACCGACGACGGCGCCTGGGCTGACCGGGTCTCGCGCGGCGCGCACGCACTCACGGTCGACTACATGCTGCGCATGCGCGGTCGATTGAACGATGAACTGGTGGCCGAGTTCCTCGCCGCCACCGATAGTGAAGGCGAGCCGATGGCGATTCTCGCCGCGGTTGCGACCTATGGCGAGGGGGCCAATCACTGGCTCAATGCCACCGTGCGCGCGACCCGCCCGGCGGTCGTGCGGCATTGGTGGGCGGCCAGAGGGCTCATCGTCGGTCGCCTGATGCGGGTGCGGTTCGGGCCAATACAACTGACGCGCGAATTGCCGCGAGGCCGCTCGCGCGCGCTGACCTCGGCGGAACGCGGCGCATTGCTGGAGGAAATCGCCGCCGCGGCGGACGCATCATCTCTGGAGCCGTCTGTCGCGTGAGGGGTGCCGCGGCGGCTGCTGCGGACCGGTGTGCGGCAATCGAGCGTCCGTGCGGCTATTGAGCGTCGAAGTAGCGGCCGTCGACCTCTCGGGCCTCGTCGCTCAATAGGTACAAAAACACTCCGGTGACGTTCGCAGGAGCCGGCAGGGTGCTTGGATCCTCGACCGGATAGGCTGCATAGCGCATGGCGGTGCGCATCGCACCCGGATTGACGCTATTGACCCGAACTTTCGAGACGTCGGCAAGTTCTTCGCTGAGCATCGCGCGCACCGTCTCCAAACCGGTCTTGGCAACCGCATAAGCGCCCCAGAACGGGCGTGCTCGTTTGACCACGCCGCTGCTCGCGAAGATCACCGACGCATCCTGCGATTTGCGCAGGACCGGCAACAGGACCTGGGTCAGTATGAACGGCGCGGTCAGGTTGACGTGCAATACCCGGCACCACGTCGGCACGTCGTACATCTCGAGCGGGCTGCGGTCGCCGAGCGTCGCGGCCGCGTGCACCAAGCCGTCGAGTCGGCCGAATTCACGCTCGATCGTGGTTGCGAGCGCGTCGTAGTCCGCGGCCGTCGCGGTGGCCAGGTCGAGCGGCGCGAGCGCCGGTTTCGGCGCGCCGATCGCCTCCAGTTGATCGTAGACGGCCTCCAGCTTGCCGGCATTGCGGCCCGAGAGGATGACGCTCGCACCGGCACGGGCGCACTGCAGCGCCAGTGCGCCGCCGAGGCCGCCGCTAGCGCCCGTGATCATGATCACGCGCCCGGCGAGCAGATCGGGTTTCGCCGTAAAATCCTTCGGGTTCATCGTCGTCGCCATCGAGGCTCCGCTTGGTGATTCATGCCGCGCGCGCCGCCTGGCGCGCGATTCGCCACGCGCGATACGGGTCCAGGAACGACGTGCCGTTCCCCAACACCGGGCGGTGGGCGCGCAAATGATGCGCTTGCAAAGCGCCCAAAACCAGTAGGCCCCGGCAGGGCGGCCGGTCGGCCACGGCCAATGACTGCGCGGCGCGTGAGAACTCGTCGAGCGCATCGCGGCGTACGCGCTCGAGAAATTCGCGCAATGCAGGCGTGGCGTCGCGC
>JABEVI010000312.1 GCA_013044085.1 Steroidobacteraceae bacterium | reverse complement strand
TTGGTGACGATCGCGATAGCCAAGCCCGCCGCATGCAACCCGCGGAGCGCCGCGACCGCGCCATCGAAGGGCCGCGCCGTACGCTCGGCGCTGCATTCGAGCGCGGCGTAATGATCGAAGTATCGAGCGAGGAGCTGTGAGTACCCGGCCTCATCGAGCGGCATCCCGCCCGCGGCGGCCGCGCGGCGCACGAGCATCGGCGAGCCACGGCCGATCATCGTGCGCACCGCCTCGACGGGCAACGCCGGCCGGCCCTGCTCGCCGAGCGCACGATTTAGCGCGAGAGCGATGTCGCCGGCCGTGTCGAGCACCGTGCCGTCCAGATCGAACAGCACCGCCGCCAGCGGCCGACCCCGCCAGTGCGCCCGCACCCCGGGCCCATGTCCGCGCGCGGCGCTCATAGCTTGTACGTCGACAACAGCAAGCTCGTCTCGGTGCGCGTGATGCTCTGCAGGGAACGGATGCGGTTGATCACTTCGTCGAGCGCCTCGAGGCTGTCGGCGCGCAGCTCCGCGACCAGGTCCCAGCGACCGTTGGTCGAATGCAGCGCCGACACCGAAGGATCGCCGCGCAAGGTGCGCACGACCCGTTCGAGGTGATTGCCCTCGACCGCGATGGTCATCACGCCGCTCACCCGCGACACGTCGGCCTGGGGCTTCAAACGCACCGTGTAGCCGGCGATCGTGCCCCCCTCTTCGAGCTTCGCGATGCGGTTCTGGACGGTGCCGCGCGCCACGCCGAGGCTTTTCGCGAGCGCGGCGATGGTGGCGCGGGCATCGGTCCGCAGCAGCCCGATCAGACGCCGGTCCAGATCATCCATGCGCCGATCACTTTAGGTCGTTTTGCCAGATAACCATGTCATATTGATCAATATACAAGCATTTCCGAGCACTTTCACGCTTTACTGCTGGTCGACAAACGCGAAATCATCCCTCTTTGCCACCACGCGGGAGTTGCGCGCTCATGGTCGACTACATTGGCGTCGCCGACGTCGCTCGCTTGATTCAAGCGATGGGACCCGGCGAGTTCATCGATCGTCTCGCCGACCAGATCCTCGCCGATTACCGGCGCTGGGACGAGTTCGAGAAGTCCGCGCGGCTCGCGAGTCATTCCCCGGTCGGGGTGATCGAACTGATGCCGACGACGGACGGCAAGCTGTATTCATTCAAGTACGTGAACGGCCATCCGCAGAACACGGCCGTGGGCCTGCTGACCGTGACCGCTTTCGGCGTGCTCGCCGATGTCGCGACCGGCTACCCGCTGTTGCTGTCGGAACTGACCGTGACGACGGCGCTGCGCACCGCGGCGATGTCGGCCCTCGCCGCCCGCCTGCTCGCGCGCCCGGCAAGCCGCGTGATGGCGCTGATCGGCAACGGCTCGCAAAGCGAGTTCCAGGCGATCGCCTTTCACCGGATGATCGGCATCCGCGAACTGCGGCTATATGACCTCGACCGGCGCGCCACCAGCAAGCTCGAACGCAACCTCGGAGCGATGGAAGGACTCGAGGATCTGCGCATCGTGCGTGCGGCGAGCACCGCGGAGGCCTGTCGCGGCGCCGACATCGTCACGACGGTGACCGCCGACAAGCGCAATGCGGTGATCCTGACGCCGCCCATGGTACGACCGGGCATGCACTTGAACGCGGTCGGCGGCGATTGTCCGGGCAAGACTGAATTGCACCCCGACGTGCTGCGAATGCCGCAAGCACGCGTCGTGGTCGAGTACGAGCCGCAATCGCGGATCGAGGGCGAGATTCAACAGATGCCGGCGGATTTCGCGGTGACCGAGTTCGCGGCGATCGCCCGCGGCGCGAGCCCCGGCCGCCGCACCGATGAGGAAGTGACGATCTTCGACTCGGTCGGCTTCGCGCTCGAGGATTACTCGGCGCTGCGCTTCCTGTACACGCTGCTCGCCGAAGAACGTATAGAGCGGCGGCGGATCGACCTCGTGCCGACGCTCGAGGATCCGAAGGATCTGTTCGGCGGCACGATCGGTGCCGGCCGTCAGCGCCGGCGCCTGCGCCAAAGCGCCTGAGCGGAGCGCGCACGGATGTACGCTGCACTTAACGCACCGCGTGTCACGCTGATCGGCGCGCCGACCGACATTGGTGCAGGCGCACGCGGCGCCTCAATGGGGCCGGAGGCGCTGCGCGTCGCCGGCATCCGCACGACCCTCGAAGCCCAGGGCGTCGAGGTCCTCGACCGCGGCGATCTCGGCGGTCCCGCGAACCCGGGCCTGCCGGCGGTGGCCGGCTACCGCCACCTCGAGGAGGTGCGCATCTGGAATCAAAGCGTGCATGAGGCGGTGTTCGCTGAGCTCGGCGCCGGGCGCCTGCCGATCCTCCTCGGCGGCGATCACTCCTTGAGCATCGGCTCGATCAGCGCGGTCGCCCGCCACTGCCGCCAGATCGGCCGGCCGCTGCGCGTGTTGTGGCTCGATGCGCACGCCGACTTCAACACGAGCGCGCTCACCCCGAGCGGCAATCTGCACGGTATGCCGGTCGCCTGTCTGTGCGGCTACGGCCCGCGCGAACTGACCGGTCTCGGCGGCCGGCAACCGGCGATCGATCCGGCCGACATCCGCCAAATCGGCATCCGCAGCGTCGACCAGGGCGAGAAGCGCTTCGTGCACGAAGCCGGCCTCGAAGTGTTCGATATGCGCTACGTCGACGAGGTCGGCATGCGGCGCACGCTCGAGGTCGCGCTCGAGGGACTTGCCCCGGATGCGCATGTGCACGTGAGCTTCGACGTCGATTTCCTCGACCCGGACATCGCCCCGGGTGTCGGCACGACCGTGCCCGGCGGGCCCTCCTACCGCGAGGCGCAGCTGTGCATGGAGATGATCGCCGATACCGGCCGCATGGGCTCGATCGACATCGTCGAATTGAATCCCGCCCTCGATCTGCGCAATCGCACCGCCGAGGTCGCGGTCGACCTCAGCGCCTCGTTGTTCGGCAAGAGCACGCTGATGCGCCGCTAGGGCGATGCGGCCGAGGTACTCGTGTCCGCCCGTCGCGTGAGCGCGACCGCGGGCAACAAGGTCGATACCGCCGCGTACACCAGCAAGCCGCCGTAGAGCGTGTCGCTGATGTGATAGCGGCTGCGCAGGATTGCCGCCAGCACCAGCGTGAAGATCAGCGTCGGCGCCAGGGCGGTCGCGACCTTGAGGCTGCCGATCGCCGTTTCGCCCTTGATGAAACGCCGCTGCACCCAGATCACCGCGATTCGCGCCGGCAACAGCACCGCGCTCAGGATCAGGCCGAGCTGCAGCGACTGCCAGGTGAGCGCGGTCGCGGGCACGCTCATGCCGGCGCGAAAGAAATAGAAGGGAATGAAGAATGAGGCGAACAGCTGGATCGCCCGCAGATTCTCATCCGATGCCAATTTCGGCATGCGGCTGCGCAGCCGCCGGGCGATGAAGCCGGCGAGAAACGCGCCGAACAGATAGTTGATTCCGAGCCGCTCGGTAAGAAAGGCCGCCACCAGCCCGACCATGACCAGCAGGGAGAACTCCGAGCCCGGCGCGTACGGCACCACCAGGCGCACGAGCCAGTGCAACAACAGCGGAATCCCGAAGATCATCAACACAATCACCAGCGAGGAGCTCTCGAGCTGCGCGGCCGAGCCGGATTGCAGAACCACGAACGCGACCAGCAGCGCGAGGATCTCGCCGCCGACCGCCTTGATCGCCACCCAGAAGCGCTCGTCCGCATCGAGCCCGAGCGCCGGCAGAACCTCGAGGATGAAGCCCGTCGACGGCGTGAGCACGGCAAGCGCGAGAAGCGTCGCGGTGTCCGGTGCGAAGCCGTAATAGCGGATGCCGATCCAGGCGCAACCCGCGAGCGCGACCGAACCGACCAGCAGATGTCCGAGCAACGGCCGCAGTCCGCGCACCAGGCTCTCGATGTCGACGTCGAGGCCCGCGAACAGGAACAAGGATGAAATGCCGAGCGTCGAGAGCAGCGCGAGCGTCGGATCGTGCAGCGCGCCGGCGACGAGCGTCACCGCGACCATCCCGAGCCCGAAGCTCGACAGCGCCGCGGGCAGGCGGAAGCGCTGCAGCGCGCGCGGAATCACGATCAAGGCGAAAATCAGCCCAAGATAGGCGATGTTGCCCGTCAAACCGGGAATGTTGGTCATCGCCGCACGTTAGCACACGGGGCAGACGGCCGTTGCCGGCCGCCCGCCCCGCGCCTCACCCGACCCGCGGGTGTGTCCTCAGAACTTGACCTCGATCGTGCCGTAGATCGCGCGCGGCGCACCGGGTAGCGCGAGGATATAACCGTTGCTCGGCGTGTTGTACAAGCCGCCCGAGGAGATGTCCTCGAAGCCGTTGTAGCGCTTGTCGAGCGCATTCATGACCTCGATCTTCGCCTTCACCGCCTTGAGCATGTCGCCGAACCAGGCGTTTGGCAGCGTCGCCGCCA
>JABEVI010000093.1 GCA_013044085.1 Steroidobacteraceae bacterium | reverse complement strand
GCCATAACTCAACGCCGCGAGATTCGGTTCGGGATCGCACCAGGTTCCATCCAGGGATGAAGAGCCGCCTTTCAGTGTCGAGCCGGTCCGGCGTAGATCTCAACCCCGTAACATCTCACCGGGCCTCGATGCCATGCCTCAACCGCCTATTCGGGAAGCGGACTCCTTCGCGTAACCGAACGTCTGCAGCGCTGTCTTGATTTCTTCGAGTGCGGATGGATCGTCGATTGTCGGCGGCACCTCGAACGGCGCGCCGTCGGCGATCTTGCGCATCGTCGAGCGCAGCACCTTGCCGGAGCGTGTCTTCGGCAGGCGTTTGACGATCCCGACGTGCTTCAAATTGGCGACCGGCCCGACCATCTCGCGCACCAGCAGTACCAGTTCGGTGACGATGATCCTTGGATCTCGATCGACGTCGGCCTTGAGCACGACCATCGCGACCGGCAGTTGGGTCTTCATTGCGTCATTGACGCCGAAAACCGCGCATTCTGCGACGTTCTCGTGGCTGGCGAGGGCTTCTTCGATGCTGCCGGTCGAGAGGTTGTGTCCGGCGACGATGATGATGTCGTCGATCCGCCCCATGATGAACACATACCCATCCTCGTCGATGTAGCCGCCGTCGCCGCTCAGGTAGTAACCGGGGTAGCGATCGAGGTACACGCTCCGAAACCGCTCGTCGTCGTTCCACAACGTCGACAGCGCACCGGGCGGCAGGGGCATGCGGAGCGCGACTGCACCGTCGTGATTGGGTGGCAGCGGCTGGCCCGCTTCGTCGAGAATCGCGATGTCGTACCCCGGGACCGGTTTGGTGGGCGAGCCGGGCTTGAAGGGCATCGGCTCGATGCCCATGCAATTGCTTGCGACCGGCCAGCCGGTCTCGGTCTGCCACCAGTGGTCGATCACCGGCCGGTCGAGCAACTGGGTCGCCCAGTGATAGGTGTCCGGATCCAGTCGCTCCCCGGCGAGGAACAGGTGGCGCAGGCAGGAGATGTCGTGCTTGCGAAAGTGGCGGCCCTCCGGATCTTCGCGCTTGATCGCGCGGAACGCGGTCGGCGCGGTGAACATTACCGAGACTTTGTGCGCCGAGATCACTCGCCAGAAATTTCCGGGATCGGGAGTTCCGACGGGCTTGCCTTCGTGAATCACCGTCGTACAGCCGGCGAGCAGTGGTGCATAGGTGATGTAGGAATGCCCGACGACCCAACCGAAGTCCGATGCGGCCCAGAAGACTTCACCGGGCCTGACGCCGTACACATGCTCCATGGACCACTTCAGTGCAACCGCATGCCCGCCGTTGTCACGCACGATCCCCTTGGGCTGTCCGGTCGTCCCGGAGGTATAGAGAACGTAGAGCGGATCGGTCGCGGCGACCGGCACACAATCGACGGGGCGAGCACCGGCGAGCAATTCTTCCCAATCGTGATCTCGGCGCGACTCGAGCTTACAACGATGCTGCGGTCGTTGCAGGACGACACAACAGTCCGGCTTATGGCTGGATCGGGCGAGCGCTTCGTCGAGCAGCGGTTTGTAAGGAACGACGCGGGTTCCCTCGATGCCGCTGGATGCGCACAGCACGACCTTGGGCTTGCCATCCTCGATACGCACAGCGAGTTCCTTGGCGCCGAATCCCCCGAATACAACCGAATGGATCGCACCGATGCGCGCGCAGGCGTACATCGCGATCAGGGTTTCCGGCACCATCGGCATGTAGATGATCACGCGATCGCCCTGGGTGACGCCGAGCGAGGCGAGGACGCCCGCAAAGCGCGCGACCTGCTCGAGGAGTTGCCGGAATGTGAACGAGCGCTGGGTCGCCGTTACCGGACTGTCGTAGGTCACGGCCAGCTGTTCGGCGCGGCCGTTGGCGACATGATGATCGATCGCGTTGTAGCAGGTATTGAGCGTGCCGCCTTCGAACCAGCGGTAGAACGGCGCCCGAGAGGTATCTAGAACCTTGCGGTAGGGCGTGAACCAATGAATCGCTGACGCCGCTTCGGCCCAGAATTGTTCCGGATGCTGCCGCGCCTGCTCGAACAGGCTCTGGTACTTTCCCACGATTCTCATCCTCGTTGTTGGCTGACACGACCCCAAGAGCGGCGCGCAAGCCGCCTTTGTCCCCGTCCGAGGGGGAGGATGCGTGACTTTTCAGCCGGCGTCCATCGCAGCCCGGCTCGCCGATGAACGTGTATAGCGCCTCGAGTGCCCGGCGCGGCTCGGCCACGAGCGTCTCGTATTGCAGCAGCATCATGCGTGCCGCGTTCGCCCCGAAGTAAGCTTCCTTGAGCGCGTTGTAGCTGTAGCCCACCATGCCGCTCGCGCCGGCCACGCCGTCGGCCCTCGAATACACCGTGCCGCCGGGCTGATAGTCGAACATGATCGAGGGCTGGAACATGTTCCGCTGCACGATTCGCTCGATGCTGTCGAGGATCCACGGCATATGCCGCACGCAGGCAATCAGCTTCGCCTGCGGGAAGAGTTCGCCGATCGCCGCGAGCTTGGACGTCCAGGCCCGGCTGGTGTCGAACACGACCCCGCCTTCAGGAACGTGCCCGGCATGGAAATCGCGCACCAAGCCAGTGAGCACACGGCGCCGTTGTTCGTTATCGATGAACATCGCGAATTCGTTGCGCGCGCTCATCTCGCCGAGCAGCGTGTTGAAGAGCCAATAGAGCGGGCCCGACATCCCGGCGTGAAAACGTGGATTCTGGCGCAGCAGCGCCGCCAGCAGCG
>JABEVI010000311.1 GCA_013044085.1 Steroidobacteraceae bacterium | reverse complement strand
CGTCGGCGTCGACATCGCGAGCGTAAGCGACAGCAGCTATTTTCAGGATTTCGCGGTCGGCTCGGCGCAAACCAGCGTGACCTTCCTGGAACGGCGGGCAACTTATCAATATCGCAACCCGGTGTGGCGCGTCGACGCGCAGTTCCAAAATTTCCAGACGATCGACGTGTCGGTCGACCCGTCGCTGCGGCCCTATTCGCGCGTTCCGGATATCAACGCGCGCGCCCTCTGGCCGATCGCGCACACCGGGTTCCAGCTGAGGTTGCACAGCGAGGCGGTGGAGTTCCTGCGTGAGGTCGGACCCACCGGCCTGCGCCTGAACGTCGCTCCCGAGCTGCGATGGTCGCGCCGCACGGCCGGCTACTTCTTCGTACCGGCCATCGGCTGGAATTTCACGCAATACGACCTGCAACATGCAACCCCGGGCGACCCGACGACGCCGGTTCTCTCTCTGCCTTACGGGCGGCTCGACACCGGTCTGATCTTCGAGCGCGACGACCCGGCGACCGGTGGCCCGGTCCAGACGATCGAGCCGCGGATGGTCTACAGCTACGTGCCGTACAGGAACCAGAACGCGCTGCCGATATTCGACACGGCGCTGCCGGACCTGAATCTGACCGAGTTGTACCAGACCAACCGCTTCGTCGGCGGCGACCGCATCGGCGATGCGAACCAACTGAGTCTGGGCGTGACGACCCGCTGGCTCAATGGAGCGACCGGCCGCCAGTACTTGTCCGCCACGCTCGGTCAGACGCGCTATTTCACCGCCCCGCGGGTGACGCTGCCGGGCCTGACGCCGATCACGTACGGGGCATCGAACCTCATCGGCGACCTCGAGATCACGGCCTACCGGGACGTCAGCATGAAGCTGGGCTATCAATGGAACCCGTACACGGCGACGACCGAGAAATCCGAGGTGGCGCTTCAGTACCGCCCGGACGACGCGCGTTTGGTCAATGTCGGCTACCGGTTCCAGCACGGCGTGCTCGACCAGTGGGACACCTCGTTCGCGTGGCCGATCACCAAGCACTGGGACGCGGTCGGGCGCCTGGTTTACTCCATGCTCGACCGGCAAACGATCGAGCAGGTGGCCGGCGTCGAATACAAGAGCTGTTGCTGGAGCATCCAGGTGGTACAGCGCCGCTACGTGGTGAATCGTACCGGTACCTTGGATACATCGGTTGCGGTGCAACTGGAACTCTTCGGACTGAGTTCTGTCGGAAAAACCGCGGGCTCTTTCCTGCGACGGGCGATTGGCGGATACTCCGCGGTCGGCCCCGTACCGTAGAACCTTCAGACGCGAGCATCGACCAGACCATGCGAATGATTTCCCGCCTCCTGCTGATTCCACTGGCCGCGCTGCTGCTCGCCTCCACCGCTCGCGCCCAGACGCGAAACATCGGTACCCAGGGCGTGCTGCTCGACCGCATCGCCGCGGTCGTCAACGACGGCATCGTCATGAAGAGCCAGGTCGACGAGGAAATGGCGGCGGTGACGAAGCGCCTGGAGGCGCAGAAAGTCTCGCTGCCACCCCGCAGCGTCCTCGAAAAACAGATCCTGAACCGGCTGATCCTGCAGGAAATCGAAGAACAACGCGCGAAGCAGATCGGTTTGACGATCTCCGACCAACAATTGAACATGGCGGTGCAGGAAATCGCCGCGCGCAACAAGATACCCTTCGCGCAGCTGCCGACTGCGCTCGCGGCGCAGGGGATCGATTACAAGCAGTACCGCGAATCCTTGCGCAAGGAACTGACCCTGCAGGCGTTGCGCGAACGGGACGTGATCTCACGCATCGTCGTGACGCCGCGCGAAATCGACCAATACCTCGCACGCAAGGACACCGCGGCGGCGAACGATGAATTCGACATATCGCACATCTTGATCGCCATCCCGGCCGCCGCTTCGCCGGCGCAAATCGACAAGATCACGCGCAAGGCCGACCACATCGCCGCTCTGGCCCGCGCCGGCCGGAATTTCGCGCAACTTGCGATCGCCAATTCTTCCAGCGCGAAGGCGCTCGAGGGCGGTGATCTCGGCTGGCGCAAGGGCAGCCAGCTGCCCGATTACATCCTGCGGCTGGTCACGAAAATGAAGCCCGGCCAGATCGGCGGCCCCATCCGCACGCCGAGCGGCTTTCACATCATCCGTCTGAACGCGCGGCGCAGCGGCGTGAAGCCGGTCTACGTCCAGCAGGTGCACCTGCGCCACATCCTCCTGAAGCCGAACCAACTCGATGACGACCAGACGATCCGGCAAAGGCTGCTGAAGATCCGTCAGCGCATCCTCAATGGCGGCGATTTCGCCGGGATCGCGGAGACGACCTCGGAGGATCCGGGCTCGGCTCCGGACGGGGGCGATCTCGGCTGGGTCAATCCGAAAATCTTCGTGCCCGAGTTCCGCAAGGCGATTGCCAATCTGAAGGTGGGGCAGATCAGCATGCCGTTCAAGTCGCGCTACGGCTGGCATATCGTCCAATTGCTCGGCAAGCGAACTTACAACAGCTCGAAGGACATCCGCCGGCAACAAGCCTTCCAGGCGATCCGCGAAAGCAAGGCCGACGAGGACACCGAACTGTGGCTGCAGCGGCTTCGGGACGACGCCTTCGTCGAAAAACGGATGTAGTGAGCACCCCGCGGATAGTCATCACGTCCGGTGAACCGTCCGGCATCGGTCCGGACACCTGCGTCATGCTCGCCCAGTCCGACTGGGAAGCCGATCTCGTATTCGCAGCCGATCCTTCCCTGATCGAATCGACCGCAAGGACGCTCGGATTGGCCCTGCGGATCGAGCGGTATGAGGCCGCATCGGCGACGCCGGGGCGCTCGCGCGCCGGATCGATGAAGATTCTCGAACTTGCCTGCCCGCAACCGGTCCTCGCCGGCTCCCCCGACCCGCGAAATGCCCCTTACGTCCTGCAAATGCTCGATCGCGCCTGTGATGGCTGCCTCGACGGGGAATTTGCCGCGATGGTGACCGCGCCACTGCAGAAAAGCACGATCATGGACGCCGGATTCGTCTTCACCGGTCATACGGAGTACCTGGCGGCACGGACCGGAACGGCGCTGCCGGTGATGATGCTCGCCGAGGAACGTTTGCGGGTCGCGCTGGTGACCACGCACCTGCCGCTCGCCGCGGTACCAGCGGCGATCACCGCGCAGCGGCTGCTCGCGACACTGCGCATCGTCCATCGGGACCTGGCCCGCCACTTTGCCATCAAATCCCCGCGTATCCTGGTACTTGGTTTGAATCCACATGCGGGAGAGTCCGGGCATCTCGGACGCGAGGAAATCGAGGTGATCGAGCCGACGCTGGTGACCGCCCGGCGCGAGGGAATCGACGCGCGCGGCCCAATCCCCGCCGACACCGCGTTCACGCCGCGCGCACTGGCCGAAGCCGACGTGGTTCTGGCGATGTATCACGATCAAGGTCTGCCGGTCATCAAGCACGCCAGCTTCGGCCACGTGGTCAACGTGACGCTCGGCTTGCCGATCCTGCGCACCAGTGTCGATCACGGCACCGCGCTCTCGCTGGCCCGTACCGGCAAGGCCGATCCCGGCAGCCTGCGCGCGGCGGTCGCACTGGCGGTGAGGCTGCTCGGCAGCGGGATCGCGGATGCCGGTTCGTAAGCGCTTCGGCCAGCATTTCCTGCACGACCGGGGAATCATCGGCCGCATTGTCGAGCAGATTGCGCCGCAGGCAGGCCAGCGCTTTCTGGAAATCGGCCCGGGCCGGGGTGCGCTCACCTTCGCGCTGCTGAAGGTGCTGCCCGAACTCGAGGCGATCGAAATCGATCGTGACCTGGCCGCCGGACTCGCCCGCGATGCGCGCGCCGAGGGGCGGCTGCGACTGCACGTCGCCGACGCGCTGGACGCGGACTTCGTGGGGCTGCGGGGCGCCGGCGCGAGATTGCGAATCATCGGCAATCTGCCCTACAACATATCGACGCCGCTGCTGTTTCGGTTGATCGACCAGCGTTCCGCGATCGAGGACATCCACGTGATGCTGCAAAAGGAAGTCGTCGAACGCATGACGGCGCGCCCGGGCGGCAAGGAATACGGTCGCCTGAGCGTGATGCTCGCCGCCTACAGCCGGGTGCAGAACCTGTTCGACGTCGGCCCCGGTGCCTTCCAGCCGCCCCCGCGGGTCTGGTCGTCGGTGGCCCGCCTGCTGCCAAGCGCCGAGCCGCTGTTCGAGATCGGCGATCATGCCGCACTGCGCACCGTGGTCACGGCCGCGTTCTCCCACCGCCGTAAGACCCTGAAAAATGCCCTGCAGGGGCTGTTGGACCCTTCGGAAATCGACTCCTGCGGGATCGATCCGGCAAGCCGGCCCGGCGTCCTCGAGCCGGCCCAGTTCGGACAGCTCGCCCTTCGCTGGCGAAGACGCCAGGACGCGGCCTCCATCCGGACGGAGTAGCCGCGGCAGCGCTCCGCTATACTGGGGCCATGGACGATTACCGGAAGATTCTCGTGTTGCTGGACCTCTCGGAGCGCAGCGCACAGGTCGCGACCGCCGGCCGCCGGATGGCGGAGCTCTCGAACGCCTCCGTGGTGGCGCTGCACGTCGTCGAATACGTTCCGGTCGAGCCGTTGGGCGAATCGCTGATGCCGTCGCTGCAGATCAAGGAAGAACTGATCAAACGCTCCCGCGAAAAGCTCGAGGATCTGGTGCGCCGTGTCGGTCTCGAGCGCACGGTTTGCCGCGTCGAGGCCGGGGCAACCAAGGCCGAGATTCTGCGGGTCGCGGAACAGGAACGGGCCGACCTGATCGTGCTCGGCAGCCGGGAACGTCATGGGCTCGCGATACTCGTGAACTTCACCGAGGACACCGTGCTGCACGCCGCTCATTGCGACCTGCTCGCGGTGCGCCTGAAATGAGGCGATGCCTGCGATGAGCGCGGATCAGGCAAACCCACGCATCAGAGTCGAGGTGGAGACGGCATATCTCGAAGAACAGTCCGATCCGCGAGACCAGCGGTTCGTGTTCTCTTATACGATAACGATTCGCAACGACGGCCCCGTGCCGGCGCGACTGCTGACGCGCCACTGGATCATCACGGACGCCAACGGCAACATCAAGGAAACGCGCGGCGATGGCGTCGTCGGTGAGCAACCCTACCTGAAGCCGGGCCAGGGCTTCCGTTACTCGAGCGGCGCGGTCATCGAGACGCCGGTCGGAACGATGCAGGGCAGTTATCAGCTGGTCGGCGACGACGGCCGTCAATTCGACGCCCCGATCGCCCCATTCCGGCTGGCGATGCCCGGAGTGCTGCATTAGCGTGGATCGGCGCTAGTTCATGGCCTTGTACGCGATCGGCGATGTCCAGGGTTGCGATCGCGAGCTCGCCGCGTTGCTCGATCGACTGGACTTCTCGTGCGAGCGCGACCATGTGTGGTTCGTCGGTGACTTGGTCAATCGGGGACCGGACTCACTCGGTGTCCTGCGCCGAATCCGCGGCCTCGGCGAGTCGGCCATCACGGTGCTCGGCAATCACGATTTGCACCTGCTCGCCGTCGCATTCGGCAAAGCCCGCGAACGCGACGGCGACACCCTGCAGGCCTTGCTGCAGGCTCGCGATCGTGGTCCGTTGATCGACTGGCTGCTCTCACGCCCGCTGCTGCATCGGGATGCGCGTCGTAATCGGCTGCTGCTGCACGCCGGGCTCGCGCCGCAGTGGACGCCGGATCTCGCCACGAGCTGCGCGCGCGAACTCGAGCAGGCGCTGCAGCGTTCTCCGGAGGGTGTTTTCGAAGGCATGTATGGCGACGGGCCGGAACACTGGACAGCCGAACTCGAGGGCGCTGAACGCTGGCGGTTCATCGCCAACTGCCTCACCCGGCTTCGCTACGTCGATGCGCGTGGGCGCCTCGCGCTGCGCGAAAAGGCGGCCCCCGACAAGGCCCGCTCGGCGCAGCTGATCCCCTGGTTCGAGGCGGCCGATGCAGCCTGGCATGGACCGAAGATCGTGTTCGGTCATTGGTCCGCGCTCGGATTCTTCCGTAACGCGGAGGTGATCGGACTCGACACCGGCTGTGTCTGGGGAGGTCGGCTGACCGCCCTTCGTCTCGACCTCGAGGAGGCTGCGCCGATCTCGGTCGGCTGTGCACAGGCCTCCGGTGAGACTGCCGGCGATTACCCGCCCGGCAGCGCGCGCAGAATCTCACCGCGCAGGAAATAGCTGCTGCCGCTCAACTGGTACGGTACGCAGGTAATGTCCTTCTTCACGCCGCGTATCGTGAACAGCGGCAGGATCTGCTGCGCGAACTCCTCCACCAACTCGCAATCGCCGACGCTCATGTCGCGAAAGGCGTCCGGAGCGATCGTGAAGGGCTCGAAACGCGCCTGCACCGGCGCAAGCTTGCCTGCTTGCGACGGCGTCCCGGTAACACCGGGCAGAGCCGGCGCCGCGAACACCACGCTGAGGCGGGGATTGAGCGAATCGCCACCCCCCGGCCGGCCGAACTGCGGGCATCCGATCGCGCTGATGTGCAGGTCGCGCCGCGCGCCGAGATCGATCAACATCGCCCGCACCTTGTCGCTCAAGCCATCGCAGGAATAGCGCGATGTGCGGCCCATGTAGTCGAAACTCACGTGGTGTTCCCTCCAGACCGCCGGCACCGGCAGGCCGGGAGCGGCCATGAGCCTGCCTGCGGCGAATACCAGCGCCAACCACGAACCCGCAACCGCCCTCATGACTCGCATTGGAACTCCGCGCCGACCCTGTTAATCCACCCGTATGCCTGTCTGACCGTTCTGCGGGCGCCGAAGTTTCCCGCCGCCGGTATAATCTCACCATGCCTCTCGCCCCGCCCTTCGACGTTGCTGGATGGATCGAACGCAACCGCGCGTTGCTCGAGCCCCCGGTCGGCAACAAACTATTATTCCAGAACAGCGAATTCATCATCATGGCCGTCGGTGGGCCGAATCGGCGCAAGGATTTTCACCACGACCCGGGGGAAGAGATCTTCTATCAGATCCGGGGGGACATCCTGTTGCGCACGATCCAGGAAGGCCGCTTCATCGACGTGCCCATCCGGCAGGGCGAAATCTTCCAGCTGCCGGTCGAGGTGCCGCACTCGCCGCAACGGCCCGCGGGCACGATCGGCATCGTCATAGAGCGCCGACGTCGAGCGGAAGAACTTGATGGGTTTTCCTGGTACTGCGATGACTGCGGCGCCTGCTTGCACATGGAAAGGGTGGCGGTCGGCGACATCGAGAAGCAACTGCCGGTGATATTCTCCAGGTTCTATTCGGACCTGCGACTGCGAACCTGCGGCGCCTGCGGCGCCGTGATACAGGCGCCCCATCCATGACGCCTGACGCCGCGGCCCTGGACGCGCGGGACCCACTGGCGGCGTTCGCGGACGAGTTTCACCACCCGCTCGACGCCGCCGGCCGCAAAGCGGTCTACCTTTGCGGTCATTCGCTCGGACTGCAGCCGAAAGCCGCCGCAAGCCTTGTCGAGCAGGAACTCGCCGCCTGGCGCGAGCTCGGCGTACGCGGCCATCACCAGGGCATGCGACCGTGGATCGCCTACCACGAACACCTCGCCGCGCCGCTCGCCGATCTGGTTGGAGCGGCGGCGAGCGAGGTCGTGGCGATGAATGCGCTGACGGTGAATCTTCACTTGATGCTGGTGAGTTTCTACAAGCCGGCGGACGGCAGAGACTGCATCCTGATCGAAAAGACGGCCTTTCCCTCCGACCGATACGCGATCTGCTCGCAGCTCGAATTTCACGGCTTCGATCCGTCCACCCACCTGATCGAGGTGCAACCTCGATCAGGTGAGCCGTGTTTGCGCACCGAAGACCTCGTCGCCGCGATCGAACGCGCCGGACCCCGCCTCGCCCTTGCCTTGCTGCCGGGCGTGCAATACCTGAGCGGGCAACGCCTCGAGATCCAACCGCTCGCCGCCGCCGCGCGCCGCGCCGGCGCCATCCTCGGCCTCGACCTCGCGCACGCCATCGGCAACACACCGCTCGAGCTGCACGACTGGAACGTCGACTTCGCCGTCTGGTGCGGTTACAAGTATCTGAACGGCGGTCCCGG
>JABEVI010000092.1 GCA_013044085.1 Steroidobacteraceae bacterium | reverse complement strand
TCGCTCTTCTCGAAGTACGGGCGTACCTCGTCCCAGCCCCAGCCGGGATTGCCCATCTGCCGCCAATCCTCGAAATCCGCCGGCATACCGCGGCAATAGACCAAGGCGTTGATCGAGCTCGAGCCGCCGAGGACGCGTCCTCGCGGCCAATACATCGTGCGCCCGCCGAGACCCGGACTCGGCGCGGCCTGGTACTTCCAGTTCACGCTCGCGTCGGCGAAGGTCCGGCCGTAGCCGATCGGTGTTTTGATCCAGAAGCTCGAGTCGGTGCCGCCGGCCTCGAGCAGCAGGACCCGATGCCCGCCATCGGCCGACAAACGCTCGGCGAGCACGCACCCGGCCGAACCGGCACCGACGATGATGTAATCGAAATTCCCCACGGCCGCCACTTTAGCTCGACGGGTGGCGCACGCCATGCTTTTTCGCGATCAGACCATGAAAATTCGCGGGGCCATGCCCGCGGTCGCGCGCGGCTTGCGAACCCTGTATGGTGCGAGGCTGCGCGCGGGGCCGACTCGGCGCACACGCACCCCACGTAAGGAGGCACCATCGAGTGATCACAGCGGCTGCCGACGTCACGCGCGTCAACACTCCGTCCTATGCCGAACGCTGGTACGTCCTGATCGTGATGTGCCTGATCTACACGATCAACATCGCGGATCGATACGTGATGTCGACCATTTTGGAGCCGATCCGGCTGGAACTTCACCTGAGCGATTCCGGCGTCGCCTTTCTGACCGGCGTCTCGCTCGCACTCTTCTACGTCACCTTTGGAATCCCGATCTCCTGGCTGGCGGACCGCTCGAACCGGCGCAACATCCTCGCCGCGTCGCTGGTGCTCTGGTCGATCATGACCACGCTGTGCGGGCTGTCGCGCAACTACTGGCAACTGCTCACCGCGCGTATCGGCGTCGGTGTCGGCGAGGCCGGTGGCACCCCCCCCTCCTCGGCGATCGTCGCCGACTACTTCCCCGCCGATCGCCGGCCGATGGCGCTCACCGTTCTCGCCCTAGGCGCCCCTTTCGGCGCCTGGGTGGGTTACGACATGGCCGGCGCGATTGCGCATGCGTACGGCTGGCGCTATGCCTTGTTCGCACTCGGCATCCCGGGTGCGCTGGTCGGCGCACTCGTGTATTTCACGGTCCGCGAACCGAAGCGCGGCCAGCTCGATGCGATCGCCGAGGACCACAAGCCGAGCTTCGTCGAGAGCTGCCAGTTCCTGTGGAAGCAGCGTTCGGCCTTCCACGTCGTCATGGGCGGCGGCGTTTGTGCGCTTTGGGGCTGGGGCCTGATCTGGTGGACGCCGACCTTTCTGACCCGCTCCTACGGCCTGAACGTCGCCCAGGCGGGTGATGCCCTCGGCTGGATCCACCTGATCGGCGGCTCCGTCGCGACCGTCGGCACCGCGTGGCTGCTGTCCCGGCCGTGGATGTCGGACCCGCGCCGGGTCGTCTGGGTCCTCGGGGCGGGCGTCGGGCTGTCGACCGTGCCCTCGTTCATCGCCTATTACACCCACCAGCTATGGATCGCCAAGCTGATGTTCTGGTTGTTCGTGCCCTCGATCTATTTCTACATCGGACCGTGCTTCGGTCTGCTGCAAAACCTGGCACCGTGCCACATGCGCTCGATGTTCATCGCGATTTCATTGCTGGTCGCGAATATTTTCAACCTGATCATCGCTCCGCAGGCCGTCGGCTTGATGAGCGATTACTTCGCCGGCACCCACGGCGCCGATGCCGCCTCGCTGCGACTCGCGCTGCTGATTCTCGCGCCGACGGGGTTCTGGGCGACGTATCACTTCTACCTTGCGTCGAAGACGATCGTCCAGGATCAGGAGCGCGCCATCGGCTACGTCAAGACCTTGTCCCCCTAGATAGAGCGGGGAAGGAGCGCGAGGCGATGCCGAAGAGCACGTTCGATCGACGATGGCTGCCGCTCAATGCGCTGCGCGCGTTCGAGGGCGTGGCCAAGCACAGCAGCTTCACCGCGGCGGCGAATGCGCTGCTGATCTCGCAGAGCGCGCTGTCCCGCCATGTGATTGCGCTCGAGAAGTTGATCGGCGCACAGTTGTTCGAGCGCCGGCCGCATGCCTTGGTCCTGACCCAGGCGGGACAGCACCTGCTGCCGGCGGTCTCGAAGTCCTTCGACCGCCTGGAGTACGCGCTCGAGGACATCCGCAACGACGGCGCGCCGATGCGGCGTACCCTGCGGGTGCAGATGCCGCCGAGCTTTGCCGCTCATCTGGCGGTGCCCATCCTGCGGGATTTCCGGCGCATCCTCGCCGAGGTCGAGATCGACCTGGTCAGTCCGTACGGCGTCGGCCCGCCGCTCGCCGACGTCGACGTGGCGGTGGTCTATTCGAAGCCGACGGTGACGGAATTCGTGCGGGATCTGCTCTGGCCGGTGAGACTGAGCCTGCTGTGCCATCCGGACATCGCGCAGCGCTGCGCCGGACTGAGCCTGCACGACTTCATCGGTGCGAACGAACTCGTGCATGTGCGCCTGAGTGCCATGCCGCGTCACCATTTGTGGCAACAGTTCGCCCGCCATGCCAACCTCGGCACGCTCAACGTCGAACGCGGACTGGTGTTCGACACGGCCGTATTCGCGGTGCAATACGCGCTGAGCGGGGAAGGCCTCGCGCTCGTCGACACGACGTTGTTCGAGGAAGAATTGCGAACCGGCCGCCTGGTCAAGCCCTTCGACCTGAGTTTCGACGACGGCTACGGCTACTATTTGATCACCCACCCCGAAGGACTGAGCGACACGGCCATCGGGCTGTTCCGGTCCTGGCTGATCGAGCGCTTCGGCAGTCGCGCGCCCGCGACCGCACCCGCCGGCTCGAATCTGCATCTGGCTATTTCCAACTCTTGAGTGAAGTTTCGATGAATCCGGAGATGACATGAAGAATCATGCGCGTGTGGTCGTGATCGGCGGCGGCGTCGTCGGCGCGAGCGTTCTATATCACCTGACCAAGGCCGGCTGGAAGGACGTGCTGCTCATCGAGCGCGCGGAGCTGACGTCCGGATCGACCTGGCACGCCGCCGGCGGCATGCACACCGTCAATGGCGACCCGAACGTCGCCAAGCTGCAGCAATACACGATCAAATTGTACGAAGAGATCGAGAAGATTTCCGGCCAGTCCTGCGGCGTGCACATCACCGGCGGCATCATGCTCGCCGGCACGCGCGAGCGGCTCGACTGGCTGAAGATGGCCAAGGCGCGCGGACGCTACCTTGGCATGGATCTCGAGATCATCTCGGTCGACGAGGCAGCCAAGATCTTTCCGCTCATGGACAAGAAGCACTTCACCGGCGCGCTCTACGATCCGATCGAGGGCCACGTCGACCCCTACGGGGTGACGCATGCCTACGCGAAATCGGCGCAGATCGCCGGCGCCGAGATCGTGCGCCACACCCGCGTCACGGATTTGACCCAGCGCGCCGACGGCAGCTGGGACGTGGTCACCGACCACGGTACCGTGCACTGCGAACACGTCGTCAACGCCGGCGGCCTGTGGGCGCGCGAAGTCGGTCGCATGGCGGGTCTGGAACTGCCGATCCTTGCGATGGAGCACCAGTACCTGATCACCGGCGACATGCCGGAACTCGTCGGTCGCAAGGAAAGTCTGCATTGCATCGATTTCGAGGGTGAGATCTACCTGCGCCAGGAACGTGGCGGCATGCTGATGGGCACCTACGAGCGCGCCGGCGTGCCATGGTCGCCGGTGCAAACGCCCTGGGACTTCGGCCAGGACCTGCTGCCAAACGATCTGGAGCGCATCGCCCCGAGCCTCGAAGTCGGCTTTGCCCACTTTCCCTCGCTCGAAGGCGCCGGCATCCGCAAGGTGGTCAACGGTCCGTTCACGTTCGCCCCCGACGGCAATCCGTTGGTCGGTCCGATCAAGGGACTGCGCAATTTCTGGGTGGCCTGCGGCGTCATGGCCGGCTTCAGCCAGGGCGGCGGAGTCGGCCTCGCCCTGTCGCAATGGATGGTCGAGGGCGATCCGGGCGCCGACATCTGGGGGATGGATGTCGCGCGCTATGGCGACTGGACGACGCTCGCCTACACGAACGCCAAGGTCCGTGAGAATTACTCGCGCCGGTTTCGCATCCGCTTCCCCAACGAGGAACTCACCGCGGCGCGTCCGCTGCGCACCACACCGGTGTACGAACAGCTGCGCGCGCGGCACGCGGTCTTTGGAGATTATTGCGGGCTAGAGCATCCGCTTTGGTTCGCACCATCCGCCGCCGAGGCCGAGGATCGTTTCAGCTTCCGCCGCTCGAACGCCCATCCGCACGTCGCCGCCGAATGCAAGGCGGTTGCGGA
>JABEVI010000091.1 GCA_013044085.1 Steroidobacteraceae bacterium | reverse complement strand
GCGCCGATCAGATCATCTCATAAAGGTTGCGGTACGCCGTCGCGAATCTGCGCCCAATCCAGGCCGCGACGGATCCGGTTCTGAGCATCGAGGCGTAGTCGGCCGGTCATGCCGGAAATCTCGGCGCCGCCCGTGAAATAGCCGGAACGCAGCGCCGGCACCAGCCGGTAGGCGTCGAAGCCGAAAGCGTATAGGCGATCCCAGCGCGCGCTGTTCGCCGGCCAGGCGGCGTGCACCGCGGCACGGACCCCGGCGGTCACCGGATCGGCGGAGATCATCCACGGCATGTCCGGGAAGCGCATCCCGTCGATGTCCGAGTTGGCATGTGGGTTGGGTGCGAAGCCGCCCGGCATGGAGTAGACGGGAATATCTCCGGCGAAGGCGAATTTCAGCTGTGGAATGACCAGCCGCGTGATGCTCGGCGGGCCGGCGATGAACACGAAGGCGGCGTCCGCGCGATGAGTGCTCCTCCCGCCGGGTACCGGGTGGATTTGTAACTCCGAACGGATGATTGCGGAGAAGTTAATCTGCGATGACGAATAGCGTTGCGCATCGAGCACCGCGCCGCCGAGCCGGGTCAGTTCCTGCGTGAAGGCGGTCTCGACGCGGGTGCCCCAGTCCCCGTCCGGCACGATCGCCACGCCCCGCAGCCGGCCGTCGGCCACCAGACGCTGCGCGACGATGCGCGCCTCGTCTTCCGGACGCAACGCGAATTGATAGAACTGCCGCGGCGCGGGAATTGCCTTGGCGAGGAAATTGAGCGCGAGCACCGGCACGCGGCCGTCGGTCAGCGGCGCCAGGGCGGCGACGTTCGCCTTGGTCAGCGGGCCGACGATGAAATCGGCGCCGTCGGCGAGTGCTTGTGCGTAGGCTTGGGCGATCGGGGTCGCGGCGACGTCATAGACGCGCACCCGCGGCCTTGATGCCGCGTCTTGCTGGAAATACGCCGAGATGAAGCCGTCGCGCACCGCCACCCCGGCCGCCTCGGCGTCGCCGGAGAGCGGCAGCAGGAGCGCGACCTGACGTGGAAACGTGGTGACGGCGCGCACCTCGGTTTGCGCGGCCGCGATCAGCGTGGCGCTCGCCGGGTGGTCGGGAAAGCGCGCCTGCCATGCGGCGAGCGCCGCGTTCACCCGCATCGGATTGCGTTCGAGTTCGAGCGCCACCGGGCCGAGCGCCAGCCAGCCGGCCAGCACGGAATCGGCGTGCGCGGGCGCCGCGAACGAGTCGCCGCGCACCGCGGCGGCGCGAATCTGCGAGAACAGCTCCTGACGGTTCGCGCCGACCGCCGCCGGATCGGTGAGCCAGCGTTCGCGGGCGATATAGGCGCGAACCCCGGCTACGGTGTTGCCGCTCAGAAACTCGCCGCGGCCGCGCAGCCACCAATATTCGCGCGCATCGTGGGCGTCCTGTGGCGGGTTGATGCGCGCCAGTTCGCGCAACGCGTTCGCGCCGGCGCCCGCATCATCGCCGCCGGCGAGCGCGATCGATGCGCCGACCAGCGCGCGCAGCACCGGCAACTTCAGCCGTGCGGCCGGTGAGACGGCGGCGAGCGCCTGGCGGGCGGCGGCGGGACGGCCGGCTGCGAGCCACTGTTCGGCACCCTTCAGTTCGTAATAGTCCCGGTCCGCGGAATTCGGCGCGGCAAGCGCCGCGTAGGCTTGGGCGGCCTCGGCGTGGTGGCCCTCGCGCACCAGGGCGGCGACGTCGTTGCGTGGCGCCGATGGCGCCGGCGCGGGCGCGACCAGGCTGCAACCGGCGAGCGCGAGGCCGAGCAGGCACAGGCTGATGCCGATCATTCTCGATGGACGCCGGCGGAACGCTGCCATACGCTTCGAATCCTTCTGCCGCAATGGAACCCGGGGGACGAATTATAGTGGCAAACACTCCTGCGGGCAGGTTGTACGTGGTGGCGACGCCGATCGGCAACCTCGGGGACCTCAGCCCGCGGGCGCGCCAGGTGCTCGAAGGCTGCGCGCTGGTGGCGGCCGAAGACACCCGCCATAGCGGCGTTTTGCTGCGGCATTTCCAGATCGCGACACCGCTCGTCTCGCTGCACGAGCACAATGAACGGCGGCGCGCGCCGCAGTTGCTGGCACGGCTTACGGCCGGTGCCGACGTCGCGCTGATCAGCGATGCCGGCACGCCGGCGATCAGCGATCCGGGTTTTGAACTGGTGCGGGCCGCGATCGAGGCGGGAGTCGAGGTGGTGGCGGTGCCGGGTCCGTGCGCGGCAATCGCGGCGCTGTCGATCGCGGGGCTCGCGACCGCGGAATTCTCCTTCCTGGGCTTTTTGCCGGCGCGGGCGAGCGCGCGTCGGCGACGGCTCGGGGAACTCGCCGCCGAACCGCGAACGCTCGTTTTCTATGAATCGCCGCATCGATTGGGCGAGATGCTCGCCGACTGCGCGAGCGCCTTCGGCGCAACGCGCGGCGCGGCGCTGGGGCGTGAGCTGACCAAGCTGCACGAACAAGTGCACCGCGGCACGCTCGGCGAACTCGCGGCGCTCGCCGCGCGCGAGGCGGATGTGTCGCGCGGCGAACTCGTGGTCCTCGTCGAAGGTGCGGCCGTGGCGGCCGCAGACGCGCCGGGTGGCTCGAGCAGCGGTGCACCGCTCGATCAGGCGCTGCGCGTGCTGCTCGAGGAATTGCCGCTCGCGCAGGCGGCAAGGCTCGCGGCGCGCATCTGCGGCGCGCGTGACAACGAAGCCTACCGGCGCGCGCTCGCCCTGCGTGCCACATCGGGCTCGCAATAATCCGGCGTTTTGTTACTCTGCCGCCCCTAGAGTCGGCCAGACAGTCGCTGTGCGTGTTTTACGCATGGAGGAAAGTCCGGGCTCCATCGGGCAAGGTGCCAGGTAACGCCTGGGGGGCGCGAGCCCACGGAAAGTGCAACAGAAAGAAACCGCCCAAGCGCCGCAAGGCGACGGCAAGGGTGAAATGGTGCGGTAAGAGCGCACCGCGCCGTCGGTAACGACGGTGGCACGGCAAACCCCACCTGGAGCAAGGCCAAATAGGGAAGCACGCGGTGCCAATGGCCGCAACTGTGGCTCACAGGGGGCTTCCGGGTAGGTCGCTTGAGGTGCGCGGCGACGCGCATCCCAGAGGAATGACTGTCCAAGACAGAACCCGGCTTAACGGCCGACTCTTTTCTCCCGATGCCTGATCCTCAGCGCACCTCTCTCGTGCGGTGAATTTCAGGAAAGCATCCTAACAACTTGAATTAAAAGACAGAGCATCCCGCTGGGCTGCGGCGGTCGCGCGGATGCGGCCTAAGTCCCTGTCATTACGAGTTTTTTTTAACTTAAGCCGTTGACAGTCCGCGGCGCGGATCCCTATAGTGGCGGGAAGTGGGAAAAAGTGGGAGATAATGGGTCAGAAGGCCCATTCATCCATGTTTCGCGGCGCCAACAAACTGACTCTCGATGCCAAGGGCCGGATCGTCATGCCGACCCGGTATCGCGATCGGCTGCAGGAAATCTGCGGCGGCCGGCTCATCGTCACCGTCGACAAGGACCGCTGCTTGTTGATCTATGCGCTGCCGGATTGGGAAGTCATCGAGCGCAAGTTGATGCAGTTGCCCACCTTGAATCCACAGGCGCGGCGGCTGCAGCGATTGATGGTGGGTCACGCCACCGAGATCGAACTGGACGGCCATGGGCGCCTGTTGCTGCCGCCGAAGCTGCGCGAATTCGCGCTGCTCGTTCGCGACGCGATGTTGATCGGACAGGGCATGCGATTCGAACTCTGGGACGAGGCGCGGTGGGATGCGCGCCGGGATGAGTGGCTGGCGGGCGAGGAGACGGCGGGTGATCTGCCGGCCGAGCTCGAAACGCTGACGCTCTGAGCGGTCGCGAGCGATCGTGGAGCGCGCATTGCAATGAGTGGCCGGATAGCTACTGAAGGCTCGCACCTTCCGGTTCTGCTCGTGGAGGCGGTGGCGGCTTTGAACGTCAAACCGGACGGCGTGTACATGGACGCGACCTTCGGACGCGGCGGCCATGCCGGCGCGATACTCGAGGCGCTCGCGCCGGGCGGCCGGCTGTTGTGCCTCGACCGGGATCCGGCGGCGGTCGCCGAGGCGCGCAGCAGATTCGCCGCCGATGCGCGGGTGCGAATCTTTCTGGCGGCGTTCTCCACGCTCGCCGCCTGCGCCGACGCCGTCGGTGCAGGCTTGCTCCTGGATGGCATCCTCTTCGATCTGGGCGTTTCCTCGCCGCAGCTCGATGAGGCCGAACGCGGCTTCAGCTTCATGCGCGACGGTCCGCTCGACATGCGCATGGACGACACCCGTGGGCCGAGCGCGGCGGACGTGCTCAACACGGCGAGCGCGCCGGAGCTTGCGCGGATCTTTCGCGAGTATGGCGAGGAGCGCTTCGCGATGCGCATCGCGCACGCGATCGTCACCGACCGCAAAGGCGCGCCGTTCAAGCGGACCTTGCAGCTCGCCGAGATGATCGCGCGGGTGTGTCCGACCCGGGAACGGCACAAGCACCCGGCGACACGGGTGTTCCAGGCGCTGCGGATCCACGTCAACGACGAGCTCGCGGAACTCGAGGCGGCGCTCGAGGCGGCGCTCGATCGTCTCGCGCCGCACGGGCGCCTGGCCGTGATCAGCTTCCATTCGCTCGAGGATCGCATCGTCAAGCGTTTCATGAAGCGCCGTTCGTCCGCCGACCCGATGTATGCGGGCCTGCCGCGGATACCGGCGCACGCCCTGCCGAGCCTGCAACTGATCGGCAAGCCGATCGTGCCCGGCGCCGCGGAGTCCGAGCGCAATCCGCGGGCCCGCAGCGCGCGGCTGCGCGTCGCGCAGCGGCTCGCGCGCGAGATCGCCGCATGAGCGCGCGCAGGACGCTCATCGTGTTGTTTACGGTGCTCTGGTTCGCCGTGCTCATCTCGGCGACCGCGGTGGTCTATGAGCGCTACCGGGCGCGCGTGCTGTTCACCCGGCTCGAGACGCTGAATGCCGAGCGCGACTCGCTCGACATCGAACTCGGCCGCCTGGAGCTGGAGAAGAGCACCTGGTCCTCGAACGCCCTGGTGGAGCGGATGGCCGGAGCGAAGCTGCACATGGTGATTCCCGCCCCCGCCGATGTGCGGATCGTGCGGCCGTGAAGACCCGCTCCACGGCGCAGGAGGCGCGGCTCAAGAGCTACCGCTGGCGCTCGGCGCTGGTGCTGGTGCTGGTGCTGACGGGCGCGGCCCTGCTCGCCGCGCGCGCG
>JABEVI010000310.1 GCA_013044085.1 Steroidobacteraceae bacterium | reverse complement strand
GGCGTCGTCACGACCTTGGCGTGTACGATCATTTCCATGCACGGGCTGCGGAGAATCCCCCGCCTGGCCTCGCTGCCCGCACCTCACTGGGCCGTGACGATCGGCGCGGCGGCGGTCGCGATCGGCGTACTCGCCGGCTCGCACTGGGTCGATCATGAGCACCGGGGCTCAGCCGCCGCGGCCGCCGGGTTCGGGCAGGCGATGCAGGTCTTCAATCATGCCACCGACGCATCCGCCTCGACCGCTGCCGCGGGACAGCCGGCGGCGGCCGGCTCGATGCAGAGCGCGATCGCGAGCCTCGAGGCAAAGCTCGCCAAAGGCGGTGGCAGCCCCGGCGACTGGGAACTGCTCGCCAAGGCCTTCGATTTCATCGGGCGTCCCGCCGATGCGGCGCTCGCGCGCGCTCACCAACTGCCGAGCCTGAATGCGACCGCCGGTACGACGATCAGCGGCGAGATCGATCTGGCCGCCTCGATCGCCGGCAAGGCGAAGCCCGGTGAGCCGATGTTCGTGTTCGCGCAATCGGTCGACTCGCCGGGCCCTCCGGTCGCCGTCTTTCGCACCACGGTAGGCACGTGGCCGCTGCACTTCACACTGAACGACTCCGAGTCGATGATCCCCGGGCGCAATCTGTCGAACGCCGGACGGGTAAAAATCGAGGCACGCATCTCCGCGAGCGGGCAACCCCTGGCCTCCGCCGGTGATCTCGAGGGCGCGAGCGCCGTGATCGCGCCGCGGCAAGCACAGCATCCGCTGAAGATCGTGATCGACCGGATCGTGCCGTGAACGTCGCGGTCAGGGACATGGCCCGAATGCGCCCGCGAGACAAGACAACCGGGGCACGGCGCGAACGGTTGCGCTGGCCGCTCATCTGGACGTTGATCGTAGCGGCGGTCCTCTTCTGGGGCATGCACGCCCATCTGGGGCGCTACATCACGCCGCAGCGGGGCATCGGCTACGGACTCGGGATAGCCGGCGGCTCGATGATGGTGTTGCTGCTGCTCTATTCGGCGCGCAAGCGCTTTGCTTGGTTGCGCTGGATGGGGTCCATCCCGGCGTGGTTCGAATTCCACATGGTGCTCGGTGTCCTCGGACCGGTGCTGGTGCTGTTCCATGCGAACTTCCGGCTCGGCGCCACCAACAGCAACGTTGCCTTGTTCAGCATGCTGCTCGTGGCCGGCAGCGGCATCGTCGGGCGCTATATTTACACCCGCCTGCACGCGCGATTGGACGGCACGGAGGACTCGCTCGAACAGCTGAAGGCGGCGGGCGAGCGGCTGCGCGAGCAGAGCGCGTCGATGGAGTTCCTGCCGGGATTTCTGGATGCGATCAGCGGCATCGAGAAGCGCCTGATCGAGGCGCCGCGCGGACGCCTGGCGCGGACGCTGCACCTGTTCACCGGCGCGGTCCGCATGGCCCGGGCGCGCCATCTGGTGCGCCGGGAGTTGCGGATCGCCTTGCGCCGCGCGCTGCTGCGCGAATCCCCGGCCGTCGCACGACACGCGAGCCGCGTAACCGCGGCGGCGCGCAGCTACGCCTACCGGCGCCTCGATGCCGGACGGCGGGTCACTGAATACAAGGCATACGCACGCATGTTCTCCTGGTGGCATGTGCTGCACATACCGTTGTTCTTCATGCTGCTGATCGCCGGAGTCGCGCATGTGATCGCCGTCAACTTGTATTGACGTCCACCCACAACGAAATCAGGGGATGTGTGTTCGTCGACACCTCAAGCTCTTTGGCACCGCGATCGCGGCGGCAGCGCTGCTGATCGCCGCCTCCGGTGCCTTCGCCGCCTCAATGGAGACGTTGCTGATGCCTGGCAAGCTGATCAGTGCGCATAAGAAGTGGGAAGAGCACTGCTCGGTTTGCCACGACAAGAGCGGCGCCCACAAGCAATCCGCGCTGTGCCTCGGCTGCCACAAAGGGGTTGCCGCCGACATCGAGGCGCATCGCGGCTATCACGGCCGCATGCCGAACGCGGGCCGCGGCGAGTGCCGCGCCTGTCATACCGATCACAAGGGCCGCAACGCCGACATTATTCAGTTCAGCCGCGCCCAGTTCGACCATCGGCTGACCGACTTCCCGCTCACCGGCCGACACGCGATGCTCGCCTGCGGCGCATGCCATCGCAAGGGCGATCCGTGGCGCAAGGTAAAGAGACGCTGCGCCTCCTGCCATCGCCGCGACGATGTGCACCACGGTCAATTCAAGCGTGATTGCGGCGCCTGTCACCAGACCAAGAGCTGGAGCGGCGGCCGGTTCGATCACGACACGACACCGTTCCACCTGAGCGGCGCGCACGCACACCTCGAATGCGACGCCTGTCACATCGGCGGCCGCTACGCGCACACGCCCTCCAGCTGCGACGGCTGCCATGCGACCGACGATGTGCATCGCGGCGCACGCGGCAAGGACTGCGGCAGTTGTCACTCGACGACGCGTTGGAAGAACGCGACGTTCGACCATGCGCGCAAAACCGGCTTCGCATTGCTCGGCGCGCACGACCGCATCGCCTGCGATGCCTGTCATCGCAACGGCCAATACCAGGCGAAGATTCCGAAGCACTGCGCCGGCTGCCATGCCGATGACGACGCGCACGCGGGGCGCTTCGGCCCGAAGTGCGAGGATTGCCACAACAACGAGCACTGGCACATCTCCCATTATGATCACGCCAAGCTCGATCACTTCGCCTTGGAGGGTGCGCATGCCTCGATCGGCTGCGGGGCGTGTCACACTGCCGCGCTGGCGCAGCAAAAGCTACCCAAGAACTGCGCCGGCTGTCATCGTGCCGAAGATCCGCACGGCGGTGAGCACGCGGACGACTGCGGTGCGTGCCACGGCGAGAAGTCCTGGCGGACCGGGCTCATCTTCGACCACGATCTGAGTGATTTCCCGCTCCTCGGCCTGCACCGGGTCGTGGCTTGCGCCCAGTGCCACGAGACCCTCGACTTTCAGGCGACACCGACGAAGTGTGACCAGTGCCATGCGCGCGATGACGCGCACAAGGGCGGGCTCGGCAAGAAGTGCGGTGCCTGCCACTCGCCGGACGGCTGGCGGATATGGAGCTTCAACCACGACACGCAAACGCACTTCCCGTTGCTCGGCGCTCACCGCCGTCTGGCATGCGCCGCGTGCCATCACGAACCGCCGGGCACCGTGAGGACGCCGAGTCGATGCATTGGCTGCCACGAAAAAGACGACCGGCACATGGGTCAGTACGGCACGTCGTGCAATCGCTGCCATACGGTCGATTCGTGGAAAGGCGCAAGGATGCAATAATCCCGATGCGCCCACGCACACTCTTCTCTCGATTCGCCCTTACCGCGCTCATGCTGCTCGCGGCGGGCGTGCTCGACCGCACCGCGGCAGCCGGCTCGCAGTCGAT
Organism: Steroidobacteraceae bacterium; assembly: GCA_013044085.1. Classification (GTDB taxonomy): domain Bacteria; phylum Pseudomonadota; class Gammaproteobacteria; order Steroidobacterales; family Steroidobacteraceae; genus Bog-1198. Next base: position 1,040 of record JABEVI010000310.1, on the reverse strand, counting down.
CGTCGTGCCCTTCGACCATCGCGCAACCGGCTTCATTCTCGACGGTGCGCACCGCGATCTGCCTTGCGAGGCCTGTCATTTGAACGCGGTGTTCAAGGGCACACCACGCGCCTGCGGCGTGTGCCACGTCTCCGGGTCGCGCTTCAACGGCACCCCGAAGCCGCGCAGCCACATCCTGACGACGAATCACTGCTCAGCCTGCCACGACACGACTTCGTTCGGACCGGCCGTGCACTTCGATCACGCCGAGGTGCTCGGCATGTGCGCGAGCTGCCACAACGGCAAGGTCGCCCAGGGCGAGGGACCGACGCACCCACCGACCAGCCAAGCCTGCGAAGCCTGCCACACGGTGATGAGCTGGAACCCGCCGAAAATTGTCGACCACACGCAGATCCCGCTCGCGGCGGCAGGCTTTTGCGTCATCTGCCACAACGGCGTGCAGGCGAGCGGCAAGAATCCGGGGCACCTCGCCACGAATCTGGACTGCGGCGATTGTCATCTCGCGAACAACTGGTTGAGCGCGACCTTCGATCATACCGGCATCGTCAGCGGCTGCTTCAGCTGCCACAACGGCACGAAGGCGGTCGGCATGTCCGGCAGTCACATGCCGACGAGCACCGTCTGCGAGAGCTGCCATACGACGGGACTCGGCACCCGCACGCCGAGCTGGACACCGTCGCTGTTCGATCACACGCAGATGTCGGTGTCGACCTGCCAGACCTGTCACAACGGCAACGTGAAGATATCGACGGGTGTCGTCCCCGGCGAGCCGAGCAATCACGTGCCACCGGTGCCCTCGACGCTCGACTGCGGTGTCTGCCACGGCAACAATCCGGCGGCAGAGACCTGGACTGTGCTCGCGGCGAGCATTCAGCAGCTACACCAGTCGGTGGCGAGCGGCGATTGCGTCCAGTGCCACGGCGGCGAGACCTTCGCGGGTTTGCCGGCACCGTACGTGCCGATGTCGATCACCGGTGTGTCGCCGACCAAGGCGGCAGCGCTGTCGCCGCCGCACATACCGGTGACCTCGGGCACCGACT
>JABEVI010000309.1 GCA_013044085.1 Steroidobacteraceae bacterium | reverse complement strand
GTCGAGCTGGAAGCGCCAGGTCGGGTTGAAGTCATGCGCCCAGCCGAGCAGGGCCTCCTCGTGGTTGCCGACGCGCACCGCGCCGGCCATGTACTTCTCATGCACGGTGTAGTAGCCGCCTTCGAGCAGCGGTTGCGGCGACACGCCGTTGGTCGACCAGTTGATGAATCCCGTGGTGAGCAGATAGGGGCCGTGATTGATCAGCCCGATTTCGGTGCCAAGGACCTGCTCGTTGGGCGAGAAGCCCTGGAATGCGGCCACCTCGATCCACTTCGTCAGCCCAAGTTCCGCCTGAAGTTCATAAGGGTTGCCGATCTTGGAGGCCTGTGCCTGCAAGCTCAGGGACAACTGCCCGACCGGCTGCAGGTCCGGTGTGACGATCTGGCTGAGGCCTTTCGTCGTGGCATGCGCCGGCGGCGCGATGAACGGCGCGCAGGCGACGAGGCAGAGCGACAAGCCGTGGATTACTCGAGTGATGCCCCTGCCCATGATGTGCTTTCCCGCGATGTCCGGCCGTGAGCGGCCGCGCAAGAATAAATCCCTCTTCCACCGAACGCAGCGCTCTGTGAAGATCAGCCCGGCGGCGCGAGGGCCGTGCCGATCGCGGCCGCGCTCACGCCGTCGATCTCGAGCCGCTTACTGCGGCTCGAGCTTCCCGAAACGATGCGGATGCGGCTCTTCGCGACTCCGAGCCGGCGCGCGAGGAATTCGACCAGCGCCAGGTTCGCGGCATTCTCGACCGCGGGCGCGGCGATGCGGATTTTGATGGCCCCACCATGCGTTCCGGACACCTCGGTCTTGGAGGCGCGCGGCTGTATGTAGACCTCGAGACGGGTGGGTGTCGCCATAACCCCAATGGCTCAGGCCGCGTCGGCCTCCTGGCGCCGACGTAACCGCTCTGCGGCCGCGTGCCGCTCCTCCTCGATATGATCGAGGACGCCGTCCACGTCCGCCGCGGTCTCGTCGCGGGCGAATCGGCCGGTGAGCACGGAAGCCGTCGTCAAATCGCCGGCCTCGTAGAGCCGCCATATTTCGCGGGCGTATTCGGTGGTGAGCAACTCCGGGGCGCTGCGGCCGAAGGCGGCGCGCATGTTGTTCACGTCGCGCTCGAGCATGGCGAAGGCATTGTTGTTGCCGGCCGCGTCCACCGCCTGCGGCAGATCGATGATGACCGGTCCGTGGGCGTCCAGCAGCACGTTGAAATCCGACAGATCCCCATGGATCAGGCCGGCGCACAGCATGCGCACGATCTGCCCGATCATGAATGCATGCCATTCACGCGCCTGCTCGGCACTGATCTCGGCTTCATTCAGGCGCGGTGCCGGTGCGCCGTGCGCATCGCGCACGAGTTCCATCAGCAGCACCCCTTCGTGCACCAGGTACGGCACCGGTACCCGCACACCCACCGCGGCCAGGCGGTACAGAGCCTGAACCTCGGCGTTCTTCCATTCGGCTTCTTCCACACGCCGTCCGTGACGGCCGCGTCTGCCCATGGCGCGTTGATCGCGGCTGTTGCGGGTCTTGCGGCCCTCGGTGTATTGCGCGAGCTTGTGAAATCCGCGCTGCTCGGCTTCCTTGTAGACCTTCGCGCAGCGTAACTGGTCGGCGCAGGCAACCACGTAAACGGAGGCTTCCTTGCCGCTTTTCAGCCGCCGTACGACCGCATCGATCATGCCGTCATCGATCAGCGGCTCAAGTCCCTTGGGGGTTTTCATCGCCGATCATTGTAGAGGTAAACGTGGCCCGTCGGGGCGTCGCGATCCGTGCGCCGTCCAGGCCGTTGGTTTATGCTGCAAACAGCCTGGCGCAACATCAGAGGAGATCGGACCATGCATACGCGTCGCCGCCCATTGGGCATCCTGCTCGCCGGCACCCTGTTGTTCGCCGCTGCACAGATCGCTGGAGCCGCCCCGGTCGCGGGCCGTGCCGCCACCGCCGCACTGCTGCGCAAGGCGGTCGAGGGCAACTGGCGCTCGGCGGCCCACAAGGCCCGGGATCGCTACCGGCACCCGGTGCGCACCTTGTTGTTCTTCGGCATCCGGCCGAACATGACGGTGATCGAACTTGCGCCGGGCGGCGGTTGGTTCACGGAAATCCTGGCCCCGTTCCTCTACGCCCATGGGCATCTGATAGAGGCCGGATCGCCGAAATTCGAGGCGAAGATCCGCAGTAACCCGGCGGTTTTCGGTCATATCGTCAAGGTGGTGTCGTTCTCACCGCCGCGTGAGGTGGCGCTGGGCGCACCTGACTCGGCCGACATGGTCGTCACCTTCCGCAATACGCACGACTGGCTCAATCGCAGCCCGGCGGCGCTTGCCGCCGTGTTCAAGTCCGCCTTCGACGTGCTCAAACCGGGCGGGGTGTTCGGTGTCACCGAACATCGCGCTAAGCCCTTCGCCAACGCCGTGCAGAGCTCGCGGCTGCTGCACCGTATCCCTGAGGATTATTTGATCGAACTCGGCTTGAAGACCGGCTTTCGTCTCGGCGGGGTTTCCGAGATCAATGCAAACCCGAAGGACCCGGAGAACATCAACGTGCACCGCCTGCCGCCGGACCTGGTCGGGCCGAAGAGCGAGCACGCACGGATGAGGGCGATCGGCGAGTCCGACCGGATGACCTTGCGGTTCGTCAAGCCCTAGAGGCGCCGGCTCTCGGTGTGAGTGCGAACAGATCGTTCGAGACCGCGTTCCAGAGCGATATCGCGGGCGCGTCGACGTTGTTGTGTTCGTGGCCGAGGATGCTCAACGAACCGGTGTCCAAGCCGAAGTGATAGCCCATCTCCATGGGAAGCTCG
>JABEVI010000090.1 GCA_013044085.1 Steroidobacteraceae bacterium | reverse complement strand
AGTGGCGCACGATCGCCGCGCGCCTTCGACATCACGAAGCCGCCCTGCAGCACCGTCTGGGTGTAGATCGCGAGACTCTCGTCGGTCACCGGCAGTCGCGGCGGGTAGAGGGCAATCGCCAATCGGAATTCCTCCGCCAACTGGTCGGCGTGCGCCTCGATCGAAGCGCCGCAAGCCGCACGCATCGAGTCCGACGTCGAGAATATTTCCTGCACCGTCGTGCCCGCGAAACAGGTGAACGCCTCGAGCGGGCCTTGGGCGATCGCAGCGCGAAAGTCGATATAGCCGAAAATGCGATCGAGTGGATCGGCGTGCCGGTGATAGTCAGCCCTGGCGAATAGCGGACCGGTCACGTCGCTCCAATGCTGCGCGGCCGCGACGCCGAGTTCGTCCTTCGAGGCGAAGTGATGAAAGAACGCGCCCTTGGTCACACCCGCCGCGGCGCAGAGTTGATCGACACTGGTTGCCGACCAGCCCTGCTTGCGAACCAGCCCGATTGTTGCGTTGAGCAGTGCCAGGCGCGCACTCCCGCGACCCGGTTTCGTCGATGGGGACTGCGCGACAGCGGCCATGGGTCGAAATCATGACCAACCGGTCGGTATGTGTCAAGGCTATGCGCGGTATTCGCGGAGCCCGTGAGTAGAAAGCGTCCCAGCTTCAATGCCTGCAGCGGTCCGCCGTTAGGCTGCTGACGGCCCGATTGCACCGCAAGGAACGGATCGCTTAGGTTGTCCTGCAGCGCTAGTTTGACGGCAGACGCGGTTGCACCGTGTATCGTCAATTACCAGGAGCCGGATCATGGAGCAGGACAAAGCCAAGGACGACCTGCGCTGGCGTCAGGTTGTCACGCGCGACAAAGCCGCGGATGGGACGTTCGTTTATGCAGTCCGTACGACGGGAGTCTTCTGCCGGGCGTCGTGTCCCTCGCGCCGAGCCAAGCGCGAGAACATGGTGTTCTACGACACCGCCGGGCAAGCCGAAGCCGACGGCTTTCGGGGGTGTCGTCGTTGCCACCCCCTTGCCGTTGAACAGCGCGATCCCAAGGTCTCGCTGATGGAGTCCATGGCTGCCTACATCGATGCGCATGTCGGCGAGACCCTACCCTTGGGGCGACTCGCCCGCGAAGCGGATTTGAGCACCTTCCATTTTCAGCGCACGTTCAAGGCAGTGATCGGGATCAGCGCCAAGGAATACCATGCGGCCGCGAGACTGCGTAAATTCAAGCAGCGGCTGAGAGCGGGCGAGAGCGTTCTGGCCGCGACTTTCGATGTGGGCTATGGGTCCACGAGCCGGGTCTACGAACAGATCGACGGCGGCCTGGGGATGGCTCCGACCGCTTATCGCTCGGGCGGCGCGGGCGAAACCATCGTTCATGCGGTTCGCGACACGACGCTCGGCCCACTGATGATGGCGGCAACAGAGCGCGGCGTGTGTTTCGTGCAGTTCGGAAGAAGCGCTGATGCGTTATTGACGCAACTCCAGGGCGAGTTCCCGAAGGCCGCGCTGATGCCGGCGCCGGCGGCCGCGGCCGCCCCGCTCAATGCCTGGATGACGGCGTTGGCCGGCCATCTGGCGGGGGCCGGGCCACGGCCCGACCTCCCGTTGGACCTTCGCGGCACCGCATTCCAGATCAAGGTCTGGCGGTTTTTGATGAGCGTGCGGTCCGGGGATGTCGTCAGCTACTCCGAACTCGCCGCCGGGATCGGTGTACACCGGGCGGTACGGGCGGCCGCGAGTGCCTGCGCCGCCAACCGGTTGGCGGTTCTGGTGCCCTGTCACCGCGCGCTCCGGGCCAACGGCGGCCTGGGCGGGTACCGTTGGGGACTCGAGCGCAAGCGTGTGCTCCTTGAGCTGGAGCGGACGCAACGGGAGATCGAATGAGTCGGGGTCGATCGTGCGGACCTTGCGCGAAACGCTCTACCCACCGTTGGCGAAGATCGCCTCCGTCTGGTCGCAACGCATCGGCGAGCCCGGCGACTACAATCGGCTGCACCAAGACGTCTACGGCGACCTGGTCTTTCCGCTGCAAGTCGTGATTCGCCTCGACGAACCGGGTCGCGATTTCACCGGTGGTGAATTCATCCTCGTTGCGAGCCGAGCCCGTATGCAATCGCATCCCGTCACATCCACCGCCAAAACAATCCGCTTGGGGACGATAGATTGCGATAGATGACGGAAGACTCGACGTACGTTTTAATTCGTTCGAAGACAAATTCAGGTAAGCGGCGACTACAGATCGTCGTCGAGACCTTCATCCAGTCGCCCAGGCAAATGATCTGGCTCGGCGTCGTGGTCCTTCTCGGTGGAGCGACCAGCAGAGTCCGGAGAATTCTCTCGCGCTTGCTGTTGCCGTAATTTCAACCAGTCCTCGCGCCCCTCTTTCCTGATTTGCTCAGGTTCATTTTGAGAGTTCCCGGCGGGAGAAGACGCACTTCGCTGATGATCGATCTCTTGGCTCTGGCTGCTTTCGCGTAAAGCATCGACATCGATTAAATCCTGTGCTCGGCCCGCCGCAAGCTTTGCGATCAATAGATCCTGTCGCGAGATAAAGGGTACGGATAAATCATCGCCTATTTGTACATCAACTCGCCGGCGCCACGCCTCCTCGAACTCAACGCCGGTGATTTTCGGCATGATGTCTACCATCACTGGCGGCGTACCCATGCGAAAGAAGTTATCGGGCTCGGCGAAGTCCTTGGCGCTCCAGTCATCGATTAGTGCTCCGAACTTTGCGAGAGCGGCATATACGGCTTTGCTGTTTTCAGCATCGGCGCCGATCAAGATATCCAGGTCCTTGGTCGCACGCGGCTGGGCGTGATACGAAACAGCGTATCCGCCGAAAATCAGGTATCTAACTTGTCCGGCGTTGAAGGCTGACAACAGTTCTTTGAAGTCTTGGTGCATCAACTGCCCGTCCCTTCAGCGCATAAAGGTCGAGGTTGAGGTCCATGACGGCGCGAATGCGTTCGCGTCCTGGCAAGCGCTGCCAGGCCCGATATTCGTCAGCCTTCATCGCATTCAGGCTGTTGAACCGTGTGATGGTCTTATCCATCAGGCGAAGCTATCACATACTACAGTCGGCGACACTTCGAGCACCCCGGCCCCGAAATCGACCTGGAAATTTCGGAGCGGATTTTTGCCAGTTTT
>JABEVI010000089.1 GCA_013044085.1 Steroidobacteraceae bacterium | reverse complement strand
GCTGCAACTGTAGGCCACCATGAGGGCAAACTGCTCGAGGGATTGCCTCACGAGCGCCGGGGAAACGAAATCTTTGATTCGCCGTGCGATCTGCTCATACGAGCCATCGTACCGGCCATGGCCACGCCGGCCATCGAGCACGCAGAAGTCTTCGAGGCCGAGGTAGTTCCCGTCGGCTCCTAAATCGAAGCGCTCGACGACGAGCAACTGCCGGTTAGCGGATAGCCGCAAGTTCGGCACCGCGAGACCCGCCGCCTCCGCGCCCAATGTCTTTAAAACCGCATAATGCATCATATGTGAGTCTTTTTTAGCCAACCCCTCGAGCGCCTGACGCCGCCACTTCAGCTCGCGCCGTGACGGCGCAGCAGCGCGGCGAGGCGCCGGTCCTCGCCATACAGGTCAGCGAAGAAATCGACCGGTCCGGCCTCGGTGGCGAGCGCCGTGCCGTACAGGATCATCACCGGTTGTGGCTGCGGGAGTTCAACGCGGACGGCGTTGCGGCCGTGCATAGCGGCGAGGATCCTCACGCTGTCCCAACGGCCGGGACCGTTGCGCAGCACGTAGCGAGCGAGTGCGACCGGGTCACGGACGCGGATACAGCCGTGGCTGAAGGCGCGGCGGGTCTCGCGGAACAGCCGGTGGGCTGGTGTGCCGTGCAGATAGACGTCGTGGGCGTTCGGGAAGATGAATTTCACCAGACCAAGGGCGTTGTCTTCGCCCGGCCGCTGGCGCAGCCGCAGGCGGCCGGCGGCGAGCGCGGCGATCGCCGCGCTCGAGGGTGCGACGACCGGCGAGGAGTCGCTCTCGCCACGCACGAGTTCCAAGTGGTTCTTGGCGAGGTAGTCCGGGTTCTGCCTGATCCGCGGCAGCATCTCCTTGTCGAGGATGCTGCGCGGTACGTTCCAGTAGGGGCGGAACACGACGTAGCGGATTTTCCCGGTGAACACCGGCGTGCGCATCAGCGGGTAGGTCTGCCCCACGATCACAGCCATCTGCAGCATGCCGGCGACGCGGTCGGCGGTCGTTGGAAACGCGAACAAGCGGAATTGCGGGATGTTGACGATGATCGGCGGGGCGCTGAACGGCGGCAGCCAGCGCCAGCGCTCGAGCGTGAGGTCGATCTGCTCGACCCGGTGGGACATCGGCGTCGTCAATGCGGCGAAGGTTTGCGGCCCGAGCACGCCGTCGGCGGCGAGTCCGTGGCGCAGTTCGAAGCGCTTCAGCGCGTCGACGAGCGCCGCATCGAGCACCCCGGTCGCCGGCGTCACCGTGGCGTCAGCCGCGGCGGCCGGCAAATCGCCGACGGCGGCGAGGCGGCGGCGCAATGCCGGCACTCCGGCATAGGCGTCGCCGGCTTCGAGGTTGCGGCGCGGCAGCGGCGGCAGGCGCGTCAGGCCGGGCTCGGCGGCCAGCAGACGATACCTCGCGAGTGCCCGCTCGAGGAGGCGGTAGTGATAGAACGGTGGTTCGATCCCCGCGAGGGCCGCGCGCACGTGCGGCGCGGCGGCGAGCGCCGTGACGGCTGCCGCGACGTCGAGATTCCGCGGCCGCGGCGGTAATTCGAAACCGGCGGCACGCGGGTCGACACGGCCGTAATGCAGGTCGGTGACCAGGCGGATCGCCGCGCGTGTCAGCTTGAGTTCGAGCGCCGTACCGCTTCTCAGTGCAGCCGCCGCGGCGAGCGACCCGGCCGCATAGTCGCGCGGATCCAGGCCGAAGCGCGCCGCCGATTGCAACAGCTCGATCAGTCGCCGGCCTTCTGGCGTGAGTCCGCCTGCCGCGAGCCACAAGGGTCCGGGGTGACGGGCATAGATGGCGCGCAGCAGAGAGTTCTCGTGCGCGACCGGCCGGCCACCCATCCGGTCGCCGGCGCCGCGGGCAACGGCGGCATCCAGTGTCGGCGGCATTGCCGCCGCGCAGCCGCTCGAGAATGCGAGCAGCAACGCCGCAACGGCCAGGGGTGGCGGGATCTTGAGCCCGATCATGCGCAGGAGGCGGTTCATGGTGGTGACGCTGACTTCTACGCGCGCGCGCGACCGGGTGCAACGACGGCGCTGCGCGTCGGGTGAAAAAAAAGTAAAATTGGCGGCAAGCTCATGCCGAATCCAGCCATCCTCGCAGCCGAGCCCCGCGGATCGCTTCGCGGCGTCGAAGGTTCCGGCGAGCCCGGCACGGTCGCGATCTGTTTCGTGGTCGCGGCGCTCCAGAGCGTGCGTGCGCGAAGCTTCGACGCCGATGAGCTGCTTTCGCGGGTGGGACTGTCCGCCGATTTGCTGCAGTTGCCGCAGGCGCGGGTCTCGGCGAAACAATACGGGGAGCTCTGGCGTCTCGTCGCGCTCACGCTGGACGATGAGTTCTTCGGCCAGGATTCGCGGCGCATGAAGTCGGGCAGCTTCGCGATGCTGTGTCACTCGGTGATCCATTGCCGCAATCTCGCCCAGGCGCTTGAGCGCAGTTTGCGATTCTATCGGCTGATCCTCGATGACATCCGCGGCGAGCTGGTGCGCGAGGACCGGGAGGCGCGAATCGAGCTGCACACCCACGCAGGCGCCGTGCAGCCGCGGGTGTTCGCGCACGAGATCCTGTTGATGCTGCTGTACGGCCTGGCGTGCTGGCTCGTCAACCGGCGTCTGCCGATCCAGCACGCGCAATTCGGTTATCCGGAGCCCGCGCACAGCGGCGAATACCGCCTGATGTACTGCGACGCGCTGCGCTTCGATGCGCCCTGCACGGCGATCGCCATCGAGGCGGCGCATCTGGATCTGCCGCTCGCGCAGAACGAGCGCACGCTGAAGGACTTCTTGCGCACCGCGCCGGAAAACATCATCCTCAAATACAAGAACACGGGCAGCGTCGGCGCCCGTATCCGGCGGCGCATCCGGCAGGCGCCGCCCGGCGAGGCGCCGGACTTCGAAGTTCTGGCGCGCGAGTTTCACATGACCGCGGCGACCTTGCGGCGGCGGTTGCGCGAAGAAGGCGTGTCCTTCCAGTCGATCAAGGACGACTTGCGGCGCGATCTGGCCGTGCGCTACCTGACGCATTCCGGGCGCAGCGTGATGGACATCGCGCTCGAACTGGGGTTCTCCGAGCGCAGTTCGTTCCATCGCGCGTTTCGCAAGTGGACCGGCGCATCACCCGGACAATTCCGCAGCCGCGACGCGGCGGCGGGCGCCGTGCGGCCGGCATCGTGTGGCAAGAATGCTCAGTCAGGTTGAGCGGTTTGGTCACTGGAACCGAGCGCCTCGACTGTCTATAGTTTTCAGCTCGTACCTGAGGAGAAGATGCATGGTGGTGTTGGTGGAGCGTGACCCATTCGCCGCTTTGCGCGGCGCTGTCGGTCGATGAGCGCGGCGGTTGACGGCGGCGCCGGCAGCCGTCTAAGGGCGGCGCTTGCCGCCGAACGTCCCCTGCAGATCGTCGGTGCGATCAACGCCTATGCTGCGCGCATGGCCGCCGCCTGCGGCTTCAAGGCGCTGTACCTGTCCGGCGGTGGGGTCGCCGCGAACTCGCTCGGCGTACCGGATCTCGGCATCAGCGCGATGGAAGACGTGCTCATCGACACACGCCGCATCACCGACGCCTGCGCGCTGCCGCTGCTCGTCGATGCCGACACCGGCTGGGGCGGCGCGTTCAGCATCGCCCGCACCGTCAAGTCCTTCATCAAGGCCGGAGCCGCCGGTCTGCATATCGAGGATCAAGTCCAGGCCAAGCGCTGCGGGCACCGGCCGGGCAAGGAAATCGTGCCCTTGGAGGAAATGCTCGACCGCGTCAAGGCGGCGGTCGATGCGCGCACCGACCCGGCCTTCGTGATCATGGCGCGCACCGATGCGCTCGCCGGCGAAGGTCTCGAGCGGGCGCTCGAGCGCGCGCTCGCCTGCGTCGAGGCGGGCGCCGACATGATCTTTCCGGAGGCGGTGAGCGATCTGCCCACCTACCGCCGCTTCAAGGACGTGGTCAAGGTGCCGATCCTCGCGAACATCACCGAGTTCGGCCAGACGCCGCTCTACACGCGCGAGGAACTCGGCGGCGCGGGCGTCGATATAGTGCTGCACTGCTGCTCGGCCTACCGGGCGATGAACGCCGCGGCGCTCGCGACCTACCAGGCGATCCGCCGCGACGGTACGCAGAAGAACGTCGTCGATACGATGCAGACGCGGGCCGACCTGTATAAGTATCTCGACTATTACGCCTACGAAGCGAAGCTCGATGAGTTGTTCGCGCGGGGCCGGGAAAAATGAACCCCGCTCGAGGAGATGACGATGCCAGAGGCTGATCTGCAGTCCCCCGGTTTCAAGCCGAAGAAATCCGTGGCCTTGTCCGGCGTGCCGGCCGGCAACACGGCGCTGTGCACGGTCGGCAGGAGCGGAAACGATCTGCACTACCGGGGCTACGACATTCTCGACGTCGCCACCAGCTGCGAGTTCGAGGAGATCGCGTATCTGCTGGTGCACGAGAAGCTGCCGGATGTGCCCGAGCTCGCCGCCTACAAGGCGAAGCTGAGGTCACTGCGCGCACTGCCGGCACCGGTGCTCGAGGTGCTCGAGCGGCTGCCGGCCTCGAGTCATCCGATGGACGTGCTGCGCACCGGCGTCTCGGCGCTCGGTTGTCTGGAACCGGAAGCCGATGCGCACGATGTCGCCGGCGCCCGGACGATCACGGATCGGCTGCTCGCCTCGCAGGGCTCGATGCTCTGCTACTGGCATCACTATGCGCGCGAGCGCCGGCGCATCGAGCTCGAAACCGACGACGACTCGATCGGCGCGCACTTTTTGCACCTGCTCCATGGCCGCCGGCCGCCGGCGGGCTGGGTGCGGGCGATGCATACCTCGCTGAACCTGTATGCCGAGCACGAATTCAACGCATCGACCTTCGCCGCGCGCGTGATCGCGGGCACGGGCTCCGATCTTTACTCGGCGATCTGCGGGGCGATCGGCGCGCTGCGCGGACCGAAGCATGGCGGCGCCAACGAGGTCGCCTACGAGATCCAGAGCCGCTACGCGACCCCCGATGAGGCCGAGGCGGACATCCGCCGGCGGGTCGCAAACAAGGAGGTGATCATCGGCTTCGGTCATCCGGTGTACACCATCGCCGATCCGCGCAACCAGGTGATCAAGGAGGTTGCGCGCACGCTCGCGCTCGAAGCCGGCGACACGCGCTTGTTCGCGATCGCCGAGCGCCTCGAGGTGACGATGAAGCAGGTCAAGAACATGTTTCCGAACCTCGACTGGTTCTCGGCCGTGTCTTATCACCTCATGGGTGTGCCGACCGCGATGTTCACGCCGTTGTTCGTGATGAGCCGCACGAGCGGCTGGGCGGCGCACGTGATGGAACAGCGCGCGGACGGCAAGATCATCCGCCCGAGCGCGAACTACATCGGCCCGGAGAACGTGCCGTTCGTGCCCCTCGCGGAGCGCCGCCATGTCCCATGACCTGAAGTCGGCCGAACGGCCCGCACCGGATGAGATCCTGACCGCGATCGCCGATTACGCGATTGCTCAGCAGATCACGAGTCCGCTAGCCTATGAGACCGCCGGCTATTGTCTGATGGACACGCTGGCCTGCGGGTTCCAGGCGCTGAAGTATCCGGCCTGTTCGAAGCTGCTCGGACCGATCGTGCCGGGTGCGAGCCTGAAGGGCGGTGCGCGCGTGCCGGGCACGCCGTACGAACTGGACCCCGTGAACGCCGCCTTCAACATCGGCTCGACGATCCGCTGGCTCGATTTCAACGACACCTGGCTCGCCGCCGAATGGGGCCACCCCTCCGATAACCTCGGCGCCATTCTCGCGGTCGCGGACTACTGTTCGCGCAACGGCAAGCCGTTCGTGGTGCGCGACGTGCTCACCGGCATGATCAAGGCGCACGAGATCCAGGGCGTGCTCGCGCTGCAGAACAGCTTCAACCGGGTCGGGCTCGATCATGTGCTGCTGGTGCGCGTCGCCTCGACGGCGGTGGCGACGGCGATGCTCGGCGGCACCCGTGCGCAGGTGATCGATGCGGTCTCGAACGCCTGGGTCGACGGTGGGGCGCTGCGTACCTACCGGCACGCGCCGAACACCGGTTCGCGCAAGAGCTGGGCGGCCGGGGACGCGACCAGCCGCGCGGTGCGGCTCGCCTTGTTCGCGTTGAAGGGTGAGATGGGCTATCCCTCCGCGCTCACCGCCAAGACCTGGGGCTTCCAGGACGTCTTGTTCAAGGGCCGCAGCCTCGCGCTCGCGCAGCCCTTCGCGAGCTACGTGATGGAGAACGTGCTGTTCAAGATCTCCTATCCGGCCGAGTTTCACGCGCAGACCGCGGTCGAGGCCGCGATGACGCTGCATCCCAAGATCAGCGGCAGGCTCGATCGCATCGCGCGGGTGGTGATCGAGACGCAGGAGCCGGGCGTGCGCATCATCGACAAGACCGGTCCGCTCGCGAACCCCGCGGACCGTGACCACTGTATCCAGTACATGGTCGCGATTCCCCTGCTGTTCGGCCGCTTGAGCGCCGCCGACTACGAGGACGAGGTCGCGCGCGATCCGCGCGTCGACGGCTTGCGCGCAAAAATGCAGGTGCGCGAGAACCCGGCCTTCACCGAGGAGTACTACGCGGCCGAGAAGCGCTACATCGGCAACGCCGTGCAGGTGTTCTTCGAGGACGGCAGCGCGAGCGAGCGCGTGCAGGTCGACTTTCCGATCGGCCACCGCAAGCGGCGTGCCGAGGGCATGCCGGTGCTGGTGAAGAAGTTCGAGGCGAGCGTCGATGCGCATTTCGGCGTCGCGCAGGCGAAGGCGATCAAGGCGATGTTCGCCGATCAGGCCAGGCTCGCCGCGATGCCGGTCGCCGATTTCGCCGCAGCGCTGGCGACCGTTTAGCCATGCCTCGATCGTTGGGCACGGAGATGCTGCGATGAAATTGGCCGTCGTCACCGGCGCTGCGCAAGGTCTCGGGCTGTGCGCGAGCGCCTTGCTCGCGAAGCGGGGCTTTCGCTTGCTGCTCCTCGACCGGCAGGATCTGGATCCGGCGCTCGCGCGCTTGCGCGCCGCGGGGGCCAGCGCCGACGGCCTGCGCGGCGATGTCGCCTCGGAGGCGTTCGCCCTCGAGGTGGCTGCTTGGACCGAGGCGCACGGCGGCGCCGAGGCGCTGGTCAACAACGCCGGGATCAGCCTGATCCGCCCGGCCGAGGCGACCAGCGCCGAGGACTGGCGGCGGGTGATGGACGTCAATCTGCTCGGTCCGTTCCTATTGTCGAAGGCGCTCGGCGCGCAGATGCTCGCGCGCCGCAGCGGCAGCATCATCAACGTCGCCTCGGTCGCGGGGCTTGCCGCCGTCAGTCATCGCAGCGCTTACAACGCCTCCAAGCACGGCTTGATCGGGCTTACCCGTACGCTTGCAGCCGAGTGGGGCGGGCGCGGCGTGCGGGTGAACGCGGTCTGCCCCGGATGGATCAAGACCGAAATGGACGTCAAGGACCAGGGCAGCGGCGCCTACTCGGATGCGGACATCGAGAACCGCGTGCCGATGGCGCGCTTCGCGCGGCCGGAGGACGTCGCCGAGGCGATCGCCTTTCTCGCCGACGCGCAGTGCAGCGCGTTCATCAACGGCGTCAGTCTGCCGGTCGACGGCGGCTGGATCGCCGATGCGAGTTGGGAGAACCTCAG
>JABEVI010000308.1 GCA_013044085.1 Steroidobacteraceae bacterium | reverse complement strand
GACGAGGCCGCCCTCGTAGCCCTGCAGCGCGACTGTCAGGGCGTGGCGCATCTGCATGTCCAGGTGGTTGCTCGGTTCATCGAGCAGCAACAGATTTGGACGCTGTGCGACGATCAATGCCAGTGCGAGCCGCGCCTTCTCGCCGCCGGAGAATCGACCGACCGCCTCGAAGGCGCGATCGCCTTGGAAGCCGAAGCGGCCGAGGTGATCGCGCACGCGCTGTTCCTCGGCCTGTGCGTATTCGCATCCCGCACGGTGTCGCAGGTGCCAGAAGGGACTTTCCGCGACATTCAACTGGTCGAGTTGATGCTGCGCGAAATAGCCGATCGACAGGTCCGCTGCCGGGATCCGCCGACCGGCGAGCGGCGCCGTGGCGCCGGCGAGCAGCCGGGTGAGTGTCGATTTGCCGGCGCCGTTTTCGCCGAGCAGCGCAATTCGGTCCTGCGGTCCGATCGAGGCGTTGATGCCGGCGAGGACCGGCAGGTTGCCGTACCCGCAGGCCGAGTTCTCCAGCGTCACGAGCGGTCTGGGTGTCTTCAGAGGTGCTTCGAATACGAATGTGAACGGGCTGTCCACGTGTGCCGGGGCGATCCGCTGCATTCGTTGCAGCATCTTCAATCGACTCTGTGCCTGCCGGGACTTCGTTGCCTGTGCTCGAAAGCGATCGACGAACGCGCTGATTTCGGCGATGCGGCGCGCCTGCCTGGCGTGCATCGCGCTCTGCTGCGCCAGATCCTCGGCACGCTTTCGCTCGAATTGCGAGTAATTGCCGGTGTAGACCCGCACGGTGCGGTTCTCCACATGCAATACCCGACCGATGACCGCGTCCAGGAACTCACGATCGTGCGAAATCGCGAGCAGCGTGCCCGGGAACGTCCGCAGCCAATCCTCGAGCCACAGGATCGCGTCCAGATCCAGGTGATTGGTGGGCTCGTCGAGAAGCAGCAACTCGGCGCGCGCTCCGAGAGCACGCGCCATGGCGAGCCGCACCCGCCATCCCCCGGAGAATTCACCGACGGGCCGACGCAGGTCCGCCGCCGCGAAGCCGAGGCCGTTCATGATCGCCGCCGCTCGGGCCGGCGCCCGGTAGCCATCGATCGCCGCGAAAACGGCGTGTGCCTCGGCGAGTTCCATCGGCGTGTCCTCGCGCTCGGCACGCGCGATCGCCGACTCGACACGCCGCAATTCGCCGTCACCGTCCAGCACAAAATCGAGCGCTTCGCGTCCGCTTGCGCCGATCTCTTGGTCGACGTGTGCGATCTTAAGCCCCGAAGGTACGTCGATTTCGCCACGATCCGGCGTCAGTTCGCCGCGCAGGGCCGCGAACAAGCTTGATTTTCCTGCCCCGTTCGCGCCGGTCACGCCAACCTTCTCGCCACGGTAGATGATGAAGTTCGCGTGCTCGAGAAGCGGTAGCGGGCCTCTCCGCAGGGTCAGATCGCGTGCGCAGAGCATCTCGGTGGGATTCCTCGTCGTCCCGGTCGCCGGTGGGCGACCGCTACAGTCTAAGAGGCTTGCAGTGGCGGTTGTGCCGAGCCGCCCGCTCGGCCCGCCTGGTGGCCACGGCTGCCAATGGCGACCCGGCCTTGTTCTTGATTGACGAGGATCGCGAGGAATTCTTGCTGGGCCATCGGCTCCCCGAGCAGCCTGCCTTGCGCGAAATGACAGCCGTGTGAGCGCAGGAACTCGAGTTGTTCGTCGGATTCGACGCCTTCGGCGATCACCTCGAGATCCAGGCTCCTGCCCATGTCGATGATCGTGCGCACGATCGCCGCGTCGTCCGAATCGTATGGCACATCACGGACAAATGACTGGTCTATCTTGAGGGTGCCAATCGGAAATTGTTGCAATGCAGAAAGCGATGAATAGCCGGTCCCGAAATCATCGATCGCGAGGTTCACCCCCATGCCGAACAGCTCGTTGAGCAGCCCGATGGTGCGCTTCGGGTCCGTCATCAAGGTCGTCTCGGTGACCTCGAGTTCGAAACAGGTCGGCGAAACCTCGTGCTTGCGGAAGATCGCACGCGAGCGCGCGATGAAGCCGACCTGTTTCAGCTGACGCAGGGAAAGATTGATGGCGATTCGGCCCGGATTGGCGATGGTGTCCTGCCATCGCCTGTAGTCGGCGCAAACCCGGTTCATCACCCATTCGCCGATGCCGAGGATCAGGTTCGTTTCCTCGGCGAGCGGGATGAAATGCGAGGGTGGAATGTCGCCGTGTCCCGGCAGGCGCCAGCGCAGCAGCGCCTCCGCCCCGACGACGCGACCGTCGCGCAGATCCACCTTCGGCTGGTAGAGAATCACGAACTCGTCGCGCTCGAGCGCCCGTCGCAGCTTGCTTTTCAGCATCAGCCGCTCGACCGCCGCGGCGTTCATTTCCGGCACGTAGAACGCGCTCGAATTGCCGCCGTTTTGCTTCGAGTGATACATCGCGGCGTCGGCGTTGCGAATCAAGTCGATCACATTCTCCGCGTCTTGCGGGCAGATGGCGATGCCGATGCTCGCGGTCAGGTACACCTCCTGCTGATTCACGTAGAAGGCACGGCTGATCTCGTCGAGCAGCGTTCGGGCGTGGGCACCGATCGCCGCGCGATGATCGACGTCGGGTGGCAGGTCATCGACGAACATCGCGAACTCGTCACCGGCGAGCCGGCCGATCACGGTGTCCTTGCTCAGATTGCGAGTCAGGCGCTCGCTGAGGATTTCGAGCGTGCGATCCCCTGCCGCGTGGCCGAAGGTGTCGTTCACCTCCTTGAATCGATCCAGGTCCAGATACAGCAATGCAAGCGCGCGCTGATTGCGCCGCGACCGGGCGATCGCCTGTTGCAGCATGTGCTGGAACTGCATGCGGTTCGGCATCTTGGTCAATGTGTCGTAGCGGGCAAGGTAGCGGATGCGGCGCTCGGCCCTCTTGCGTTCGGTGATGTTGCGTGCGACGTAGATGTTGCCCTGGAATTGCGGATCGTCGGTGCTGATCGCCGATCCGGCCATCGAGACCGGAATCGTCTGGCCGCGCGCGGTGCGCAGGACGGTCTCGCGAGCCTCCGAGGCGCTCGGCGAGGGGTCGAACGCGGTCCGATGCGCAGCGTCGACGAAGTCGAGAAGTGGCTTGTCGATCAGATCCCCCGGCTCATAACCGAGCAGCCGGCATGCCGCTTCATTGCAGCTCTTGACGATGCCGTCCGGGGACGTGACCAGCACCGCATCGCTCAGACTGTTGAG
>JABEVI010000307.1 GCA_013044085.1 Steroidobacteraceae bacterium | reverse complement strand
GGGCAGTGCGGGCCGTGGGCCGCGGGCCGGTCGCGCCGCGGCGCCCCCGATCGCGGGAGCCGCCGCCGCCACCGCCGCTGCCCCCATGCCGCGGCCCGCCGCGCGAACCGCCGCGCGGTCCACCATGCCGTGGCGCCATCTCGCGCCACTGTGCCGGCGGCGGCGGCGTGACCGAGGCAAGATCCGAGGCCTCGATCGCGGCGCGCGGTATCTGGTGTCCGATGTAGCGCTCGATGTCCGGCAGCGATATCGCATACTCCTCGCAGCCGAAGCTGATCGCGTCGCCTTCGGCGCCGGCGCGCGCGGTGCGGCCGATCCGGTGGACGTAGTCTTCGGCATCGTTCGGCAGGTCGAAATTGAAGACGTGGCTGACGTCCGGGATGTGCAGGCCGCGCGAGGCGACGTCGGTCGCGATCAGCACCGCCACCTCGCCATTGTGGAAATCGCGCATCATCCGCAGTCGTTTCGGCTGCGGCACGTCGCCGGAGAGCGCCTGGGCGACGAACCCGTTCGCGATCAAGGTGCGTTCGAGCGTCTCGGCCATGCGCCGCGTGTTGACGAACACCATCGTCCGGCGTGCGTCCATGCGGCGCAGCAGGCCGATCAACAGGGGCACCTTTTCCTCCGTCGCGGGGAAATAGAGCACCTGGCGCACCCGGTCGACCGTCATCTTGTCCGGTTCGATGCGGATCAGCACCGGATTGTTCATGTGCTCATAGGCAAGCTCCATGACCCGATGCGAGAGCGTCGCCGAGAACATCATGTTCAGGCGCAGGGTCGGGTGGGGCAGGCGCCGCAGTAGGAAGCGGATGTCCTTGATGAATCCGAGGTCGAACATGCGGTCCGCCTCGTCGAGCACGGCCACCTGGATGTGGCGCAGATCGAAGACGTGTTGCTTGAAATAATCGATGATCCGGCCCGGCGTGCCGATCAGCACGTCGACCCCCTCTTCGAGCGTGCGCCGTTGCTTGTCGTAATCGACGCCGCCGAACACGATGGCGAGCGACAATCCGGTGTGTTTGCCGATCGCCTGCGCGTCGGAGTGGATCTGCACCGCGAGTTCCCGGGTGGGCGCGATGACGATGGCCCTGGGGGCGTTTCTCGGCCGATTCGGCGCCGCCGGGTCGGTGAGCAGACGGTTGTACAGCGCGACCAGGAACGCGGCGGTTTTCCCGGTGCCGGTCTGCGCCTGGCCGGCGACGTCGTGTCCGCCGAGCGCCTCGGGCAGCGTCTGCGCCTGGATCGGCGTGCAGCGCGTGAAGCCGAGTTCGGCGATACCGCGCTTCAACGTCTCCGGTAGGATGAGGGAATCAAAGGTGAGTTGGCTGAGATGGGCGTCTGACATTTTCTCTCGCTGATACGCGGGAACTTGCAAAATGGTAGGCGACCGGTTAACAATACGGCCAATCCGGAGCCGGTATTTCCGCTCCCTTAAACCCTATCGCCGGTACCCTTTAAGGTAACCATCACCGCTAAAGCCATTGTATTGTGCCCGAACGGCCGCGCATCGTCACTTCGCGCAAGCTCCGGGCCCTCTTCGCGCCTCGATCAAACACCTCGCGTACATCCGCATGCAGCTCCAATCAGGAGGACCTTCCGCAGTGAGTAACCCTAGTATCGTCCACACCAGCGACGCCACGTTCGAGAAGGACGTGTTGCAGTCTGACCGGCCCGTACTGCTCGATTTTTGGGCCGAATGGTGCGGCCCGTGCAAGATGATCGCGCCGATCCTCGATGAGATCGCCGATCAGTACAAGGACAAGATCCGCATCGCCAAGCTCAACATCGATGAGAATCCGGCGACGCCGCCGAAATTCAACATTCGCGGCATCCCGACGCTGATCCTGTTCAAGAACGGCGCGGTTGAGGCCCAAAAGGTCGGTGCGGTGAGCAAATTGCAGCTCGCAGCCTTCCTGGACAGCAACCTGTGAGAGGCTACCTGGGCAATCAATCGCGTGGCGGCCAGGGCGGCCAGGGTGGCCAGGGCGGCGGTGGCGGCGGCGGGCGTTCGAACCGCTCGAACCGGGGGCAGCGCAACGGCAATGTCGGCGGCGGACGTCCGCCGCAAGAGGACTACGGCGACCTGCCGGAGGGCGGCGATGATCTGGAGATCATCGCGCCGACCGACCTAGCCCGCAGCCGCAGCTCGATGAATCTGACGGAGCTGAAGAAGCGTCCGATCAGCGATCTGGTGAAGCTCGCCGAGTCGATGGGCCTCGAGAACATGGGGCGCTCGCGCAAACAGGACATCATTTTCGGTGTGCTGAAGGCGCATGCCCGCAAGGGCGAGGATATCTACGGTGACGGTGTCCTCGAGATCCTGCAGGACGGCTTCGGCTTCCTGCGTTCGTCCGACTCGAGTTATCTTGCCGGCCCTGACGATATCTACGTCAGTCCGAGCCAGATCCGGCGTTTCAACCTGCGCACCGGCGATTCGATTTCCGGACTGATCCGTCCGCCGAAGGACGGCGAGCGCTACTTCGCATTGCTCAAGGTCGGCGAGATCAACTTCGATTCCCCGGAGAGTTCGCGCGGCAAGGTGCTGTTCGAGAATCTCACGCCGCTGCATCCGACCGAGCGCCTGAAGCTCGAGCGGGGCAACGGCTCGACCGAGGACCTCACCGCCCGCGCGATCGACCTGGTCGCGCCGATCGGCAAAGGTCAACGCGGCTTGATCGTCTCGCCGCCCAAGGCGGGCAAGACGATGCTGCTGCAGAACATCGCGACCGCGATAACCGCGAATCATCCGGAGTGCTACCTGATCGTGCTGCTGATCGACGAGCGGCCCGAGGAGGTCACGGAGATGGCGCGCACGGTCAAGGGCGAGGTGGTGTCCTCGACCTTCGATGAACCGGCGAGCCGGCACGTGCAGGTTGCCGAGATGGTGATCGAGAAGGCCAAACGCCTGGTCGAACACAAGAAGGACGTCGTGATCCTGCTCGACTCGATCACCCGCCTTGCACGCGCCTACAACACCGTCGTGCCGAGTTCGGGCAAGGTGCTCACCGGCGGCGTCGACGCGAACGCATTGCAGCGGCCGAAGCGCTTCTTCGGTGCGGCGCGCAACATCGAGGAGGGCGGCAGCCTGACGATCCTCGCGACCGCGCTGGTCGACACCGGATCGAAGATGGATGACGTGATTTTCGAGGAGTTCAAGGGAACCGGTAACGCCGAGATCCACCTCGACCGCCGCATCTCGGAGAAACGGGTGTTTCCGTCGATCAACATCAATCGTTCGGGCACCCGCAAGGAGGAGCTGATCACCGATCCGGCCGAGTTGTCCAAGATGTGGATTCTGCGCAAACTGCTGCATCCGATGGACGAATTGGCGGCGATCGAGTTCCTGCTCGACAAGATGAAGGACACGAAGACGAATGCCGATTTCTTCGACGCCATGAAGCGTTGAGCCGGCGCGGCTCGTGCCGCCGGAGGGGGAGCGATGCAGTGGTGGGCCTGGATTGCCGTCGGTGCCGTGCTTCTCGGCGCCGAAATGGGCTTGGTGAACACGCAGTTCTACTTCGTGTTCGTCGGCGCGTCCGCGTTCGTGGTCGGTGCGTTGATGTTGTCCGGCTTGAGGCTTGCCGATTGGCTGCAATGGCTCATATTCCTGGTCCTGGCACTGTCCTCGATGTTGGTCTTCCGGCGGCGCATCTATGAGCGCATGCGCCGCAATCTGCCGCTGCTGAGGGCCGGCCCGGCCGGCGAGATCATCGTCGTGCCGGCGGCGCTTGCGCCGGGCGAGGCCTGCCGGCTCGAATATCGGGGCAGTTCCTGGAGCGCGGTCAACGGTGCCGACACGGCGATCGCCGCCGGGGCGCACGCGCGCATCGCGCGCGTCGAGGGACTCACGCTGGTGCTGCACGGCGAGGATTGATTCAGGGGCGCACGCGCCGGTTTGCAACGCGGGAGAATTCAGTGGGCAATTCCATCAGCTATCTGGTCGTCGCGCTCGCGGTGATCGTCGTCATCATGGTGGCGAAGACCGCGACGGTCGTGCCGCAGCAAAGCGCCTTCGTGGTCGAGTATCTGGGCAAATACAGCCGCACGCTGCAGGCCGGATTTCACATCCTGATCCCCTTCGTCGAGAAGGTCGCCTACCGGCACAGCCTGAAAGAAATCGCCATCGACATTCCCGAGCAGGTCTGCATCACCCGCGACAACGTCCAGGTGGGAGTGGATGGCGTGCTGTACATGCAGGTGCTCGATCCGCACCTCGCCTCGTACGGCATCACCAATTACGGGTTTGCGATCGCGCAACTCGCACAGACCACCTTGCGCAGCGAGATCGGCAAGATCGAACTGGATCGCACCTTCGAGGCGCGCGGCGTCATCAACGCCAACGTCGTCGCGGAACTCGACAAGGCCTCGGCGCCCTGGGGTGTGAAGGTGCTGCGCTATGAAATCAAGAACATCACGCCGCCGAAGGACGTGCTCTCGGCGATGGAGAAGCAGATGCGCGCTGAACGCGAGAAGCGCGCGGTCATCCTCACGTCGGAGGGCGAGCGCGACGCCAAGATCAACGCGGCCGAGGGCGACAAGCAGCGCGTGATCAAGCAATCCGAGGCGACCAAGCAGCTTCAGATCAACGAGGCCGAGGGCCAGGCGCAGGCGATCCTCGCGGTCGCCACGGCGACCGCCGAAGGATTGCGCCAGGTCGGCATCGCGCTCTCGGATCGCGGCGGCATCGAAGCGATGCAGTTGCGCATCGGCGAGGAATACGTGAAGCAATTCGGCAAACTCGCGCAGAGCGGGACGACCCTGGTCGTGCCGGCGAATTTGACCGATCTGGCCTCGATCGTGACGATGGCGACCAGCATCGCGCGCAAGGCCGCACCGCAGGTCTAGCGCGCGGGCGGGTCCGGCTTGCGCGGCGTCACGGCCGCTTGGCGCGGCTCCCGCCGTGGCCGGTGCCCGCACGGTATTCGTGCACACCCTGTTTCGTCGCGGCGGCGACGCGCAGCCCGAATCGCTTCGCGGCGTGGCCGATCTGGATGGCGGTATGTTTGACCGCGACGCCGAACACCTTCGCGTCCCTCTTCACGGTTACGCCGACCGCCCTGGCTTCCGAGGCGGCCCTGCTGTGCGCCGGAGCCGTGGCGTAGGCCGGCGCCGCCGCGAGCGCGAGCGCCATCAGCAGGGACAAATGACCTGTACGCATGATTCGTCCTCCAAAAGGGGCATTTTAGCCTCGATTGGTGCCGCGAGGCTCGTGTGCCCAATGACCGACAGCGGGTAAGATAGCCCCCATGGGAGCCGGCGGCAGGCGCCTTAGGGCGCGAGTGCGCCCACCTGGGGGTGTGAGGCATGAGGGACTCGAGCGGTACGGGTGCGCGGATCGCGTACCAGCATGAGGATTTTCCGGCGAGCGATGCGGCCGGACCGCGCGCATTCCACGCGGAGTCATCGTGAACGTGGCGGCGAGAATCTTGTTGGTCGAGGACAATCGTCTGGTGCGCGAGACGTTGTCGGTGAGTCTCACCTCGCTCGGCTACCACGTGCTCGTCGCCGAGGATGGCGAGGCGGCGCGGACGATTCTCGCCGGCCCGGACCCGATTGACCTCGTGTTCACGGACTTCTTCCTGCGCACGGGTCCGAACGGCGCACAGATCGCCGCGTTCGCAAGGGCGCTGCGCCCGTCGATCAAGATCCTGTTCACGTCGGGTTTTGCGGCCGACTCCCTGCGCGATCGGGACGGCGTCGGACCGGGCGATGAATTCCTGATGAAACCCTACGATCTGGATGCGCTC
This sequence comes from Steroidobacteraceae bacterium, assembly GCA_013044085.1. Classification (GTDB taxonomy): domain Bacteria; phylum Pseudomonadota; class Gammaproteobacteria; order Steroidobacterales; family Steroidobacteraceae; genus Bog-1198. The sequence goes on along the minus strand of JABEVI010000307.1, from coordinate 12,530 downwards.
CGTTCCGCCCTTGGACGCATTCTGGGGTGAGCATGCTCAACTGGCTTCGAAACTTGACGTCGACCACCGGCTTCACGCCGCACGGTTACTGTCTGCTCTGGTCGCCCGGGGTGCTCTGGACCGATGTGATCTCCAATTCGTTGATCGCCGCCGCCTATTACTCGATTCCGTTCGCGATGTGGTATTTCCTGCGCCGACGCCCGGATCTTCCGTTCGCGCGGCTCGCCGCCCTGTTCGCGCTGTTCATCCTCGCCTGCGGGACGACCCATCTGCTGGATGCAGTCGACATCTGGATTCCGCTCTACCGGCTCGACGCGGCGGTATGCGTGGTCACCGCCGCCGCCTCGGTGGCGACCGCGATCGCGCTGTACTTCGACATGCCGCATTTGCTGACGATCCCGAGCCGGGTCGCTCTGGAGACGAGCAACACCCGGCTGCGCGAGGAGGTCGCGGTGCGGCGGCGCCTCGAAGCCGAGATGCGGGAGCTGAACCGCACGCTCGAGTATCGGATACGCCTGCGCACGGCCGAATTGCAGCACTTCAACGACGAACTGCGACAAGAGTCGGCCGAGCGGCGGCTGGCGCAACAGCGGGTGCTCGCGCTGAACGAACAGCTCGAACAACGCGTTGCCGACCGTACCGTGCAGCTGCAGTTCGCCAACCGTGAGCTCGAGGCGTTCAGCTACTCCGTGGCGCACGATTTGCGGGCGCCGTTGCGCGCGATCGACGGCTTCTCGCGTGCGCTCGTCGAGGACTGCTCGACAGGCTTGCCGCAGGAAGGGCTCGGCTTCATCGATCGCATCCGCGCCGCGAGCGCGCGCATGGGTGAATTGATCGACAGTTTGCTGGCGCTGTCGCGGGTCACGCGCGGCACGCTCGAGCGGCGGCTTGTCGACCTCTCGGCGCTCGCACACGAGGTGCAGCGCACGCTCGAGGCGCATCGCCCCCGCGCCGCTGTCACGGTTCTGATCGAGGACGGCCTGCAGGCCGAGGCCGATCCGAAATATCTGCGAATCGTGCTCGAGAATCTGCTCGACAACGCCTGGAAATATACGGAGAGGACGGCCGGCGCGCGCATCGAGTTCGGCGCCCTCGCGGAGCAAACCGCCGCACAGCCGACCTGGTTCGTCCGCGACAATGGCGCCGGCTTCGATATGCGCTACGCCGACAAACTGTTCGGCGTGTTTCAGCGCCTGCACACCCACGAGGAGTTCCCCGGCACCGGTGTCGGGCTCGCGACCGTGAGTCGCATCATCGCCATGCACGGCGGACGCATCTGGGCCGAGGCTCGTCCCGGTGCGGGCGCGGCGTTCTTTTTCACACTCGGCCCCGCCGGCAACACACCGGCCTGAGGCGTGACGGCGGCGTTCGTTGTCGCCGCCACGCGCTCAGAAGCGCAGCGACAGGCAGCTCAGGCCGCCGTCGAGCTTGCGGAACTCCGACACCGCAAGCGGCAGAATCGAATAGCCGCAGCCGCGCAGCGCCTCGGCGGTCCGGGGGTAGCCCTCGGCGATCAACACCTGGTCGTTGACCCGCACGCAGTTCGCGGCATAAGCCTCCTCGTCGCGAACCGCGATGCGCTCGAAATCCTGCATTTCCGGGGTGATGGGCGTCCCCGGTGCGATCAGCAGCCGGTTCTCGCCGAGATAGGCGATGCCCGATTTCAAGTGCAGCAGCGTGCTGTTGCCGCGGACGTCGACGGTCGAGGCCGTGTAGCCCGCGGCTCGCTGGATTTCGCAGAATTGCCACGCTCCCGCCGGGCTGGTGCGCGCCGAGATGCCGACGAAGAAATGCGTGCCAGCCTGGCAAACATCGCCGCCGTCGAGGGTTCCGGGCGGCCGGATCTGGCGGATGTCCGCGCGCAAGCGGCGCAGGCACTCGTGGATCGACGGGACCTCGCCGAGGCGGGATGGGGCGCCCGGGCGCGTCACGAGCGTGCTGCGCTCGGCGATCACCGCCGTGTCTTCGACGAAGGTGCCGTCCGGAAACTGCGGATCGGCCGGCAGGCTGATCACGTTAAGCCCGCAACGGCGCAAGGCGGCGCAATACGCGGCGTGTTGTTGCATCGCCAGATCGAGGTCCGGCGCTCCGAGGTTCGCGCTCGAGAGTCCGCGCGCGAGTTCCGCACCCGGGAGCCGCACGATCGCCTGGGTAAATTGAATCATCCTTTGTTGCCGCCCCTGTTTTTTTTGCGGGCGCCTTCGTGCACCCGTGCCTCGATCGTAGCCGCCGGATAGACCCGCGGCAGCAGGCGCCGGAGCCGCGGCGGCCGTATCCCTCGGGTCCACGCGAACGCGACGATATGTTCGACGATCGCCCGTATGTAAGCGCGGGTTTCCGTGTACGGAATGTTCTCGATCCAGACGTCGGCCGCCATCGGCCGTTTCGGAAGCCAGCGATCGACCGCGTTCGGACCGGCGTTGTAGGCGGCGAGACTCAGGTCCAGGCGGCCGTCGTAGCGATCCAGCAGGTCGCGCAGGTAGGCCGCGCCGAGCCGCACGGCGATGTAAGGCTCGAGCAGATCGCGTGGCGAAGGTCTGCGCAGGTGCCAGCGGCGCGCGATCCGGACGGCGGTCGCCGGCTGCAGTTGCATCAGACCGCGCGCGTCGGCCGTGGACAACGCGTAGGGCTGATACAGGCTTTCCTGGCGCATCACGGCGAGCAGCCAGTCCGCCGGCACGTGAGTCAGCCGACTCGCCGCCGCCACCGCCGCCGCGTACGGGCGTGGATAGCGCAGCCGCAAATCGTCCCACTGATCAGCGCGCTTCAGCGCGACGATCGACTGTTCGTACCAACCCCAGCGCGTGGCCAGGTGTGCCGCCTGAACGAGCGTGTCCGCGTCGGCGCCGGCGAGCGCCGCCGCCCACTCGCGCGCCGCCCGTCCGTACATGGCGCAGTAGAAGAGTTCCCGAGCGCGGATCAAGCCGGGCTGAGAGGCCAGGCGCCGCTGCGTGCGCCAGTCGATCGCGGTCGGGTGGGCGTGCAGATGATAGGGCTGATGCAGCCGATCCGCCGCAAGATAGCCGTAGAAGTTCCGCATACCGGCGATGCCGGCGTATACCGGCCGCGCCGCGGCGGGGCCCGTCGTCTTCGCAAGTGCGCGCGCCCGCCAGTATTGCCAGCGCGGCTCGGTGGCCAGATCGGCGGGCAGCCGTTCGATCCAGGTGAGCGCCTGTCGGTAGTCGCCGGCCCAAAGCGCCGCGCGGATGCCCCACTCGGCGGCCGGACCGGCGATGAGCGCCGGCGGCACGGCGGCGAACGCAGCGAGCGCATCGGGGTCATGATCGTAGGCGGCGCCGAGCGCGGCGTCGAGCCGCAATCGGCCGCGCAGCGCCGACGTCTCGCCGCGACGGGCGAGCAGGCGCGGCAGCAGCGCCATCGCCGCGGCGCCATCGCGTCGCGACAAGCGTTCGAAGCCGGCTTCAAGCGCCGCGGCCGGCACATCGACGGTCGGCTCGTCGGCGACGGATTCGAGGGTTCGTGCGGGTGCTTCGAGCAGTCGCGCCCACAGCCGCAGTGGCGCCGCGCGCGCCGGCGGCAGATCCTCGGCGTCGCGTTGCGCGAGGTGCCCGTCGCCGGCGGCCAAGGCCGCACGGGTGCGCAACTCCCGAAGGTCGTCGCTCAGGTCACCGTGGCGTCGCAGCCAGGCGAACACGGGCGTGCATTCGGCCGGTTGGCGGCGCGGCTCGAGCCAGCGAGCGATCGCTTGGGCGGGCCAATCGTCGGTGCGGCCGGTGGCCAGACGTCCGGCGAGCCGGTCACAGGCCACACGGGCGTCCTCGATGTGCGCGGCACGCGGTAGGAAGGTGTTCCACCTGGAGCGAGCGGCGAGGCTCAGGAGCCAGTCGAGTTCGAGGTCACGCGTCACCGGCTCGCCGGCATGCGACGTCAGGAACCGCTCGATGCGACGGTCGAGCGCCTCATCCGGTCGACTTAGCAAGTCGCGTTGCAGGCGCGCGGCGCGAAGGTACTCGTAGAGCGGGTAGTTGCGCAGCAACGGCGAATCGCGTTCATCGGCTTCACCGGACTCGACCCGATGCATGGCGGCGAGGAACTGGCGGCGTGCCGCCGCCTCGTGGCCGATCGGCGCCGCCGCCGCCGCATGCGCCGCGAGCCACGCAACGAGCGCCCAAGAGATCCAGTGGAAGCGTTTGTTCATCGCAGATAGTCTAAGCGGCTCGCGGGCCTGCGGCGATTTCGGCTAAAGTGGCGCCCGACGAGCGCCACGAAACCGCCTCTCCAGATACCGTGAGTATGGTCCCGCAGCGAATGTCCGTAAATACGCCATGACCGATCCGCGCCGGCGTGGCTGGCCCTATGTCGTCATTCTCGTGGCGCTGCTGCTCGCGGGGGTGTTCTGGCGCATACACGAAGCCGATCGGCGGAGCGCCGCGCGTCGCGGGCGTTTCCTCGCCGGCGCGAAGGCGCCGGTCCCCGTCGCCGTGGCCACCGTGGTGCGCGGCGATGTGCCGATCCGCATCGCCGCGCTCGGCGCGATCACGCCGCTCGCGACCGTGACGGTCAGGACGCAGATCAGCGGCCAACTGCAGAAAATCGCCTTCACCGAAGGTGAGGCGGTGCACGCCGGGCAGTTTCTTGCGCAGATCGACCCAAGGCCGTACGAGGCCGCGTTGAGTCTCGCCCGTGCCTCCCTCGTGCGCGACACGGCGCTGCTCGCCAACGCACGTCTCGACCTGAAGCGCTACGCGGCCCTGGTCCGGCGCGACGCGATCGCGCGGCAGCAGTTCGACACCCAGCGGGCTCTGGTCAGCCAGTACCAGGGGACGGTGCAGGGTGACCGCGCGCAGGTGCGCAGCGCGGCGCTGAACCTGCAGTACGCCCACATCGTCTCGCCGATCGCGGGCCGCGCCGGATTGCGCCAGGTCGACGCCGGCAATTACGTGACCCCGGGCGATGCGAACGGCATCGTCGTGATCACGCAGCTGCGACCGATCTCCGCGATCTTCTCGATCCCGGAGGATGACATCGACGGCGTGCTGCGCGCGATGCGCGGCGGCGCGAAGCTCGAGGTCGACGCCTACGACCGCAGCGACAACCGCAAGCTCGCCTCGGGACGGCTGTTGACGATCGACAACCAGATCGATCCGGCGACCGGCACCGTCAAGCTGCGCGCGTGGTTCTCGAACGCCGACGGCCGGCTGTTTCCCAACCAGTTCGTCAACATCCGCCTCCTCGAGACGGTGCTGCACGGGCGTGTGTTGATTCCGGGCGATGCGGTCCACCACGGCGCGCCGAACGGCGTCGCGAGCACCTTCGTCTACCTGGTCGGCGCCGGTCGCAAGGTCGCGGTACACCCCGTCGTCCTCGGTCCGAGCGCGGGCGAGCGCGTGGTCGTCGACAGCGGTCTTGCGCCGGGAGAGCGTGTCGTCACCGAGGGCGGCAGCCGGCTGCGCGACGGTGCGCTCGTGCGTTGGCGCGGCGCCGGCCGGTGAGCAGAGGCGGGCGCCCGTCAAGCCCCCGGCGGCGCCGATGAATCCGTCGCGCCAGTTCATCGAACGTCCCGTCGCGACGACGCTGCTGATGGCGGCGATCCTCGCTCTCGGCCTGATCGCTTATAGGGCACTGCCGGTCTCGGCCCTGCCCGATGTCGCCTATCCGACCATTCAGGTCGAGACCTTCGATCCCGGTGCGAGTCCGCAGGTGGTCACCTCGGCGATCACCTCGCCGCTCGAGAAACAGCTCGGCCAGATGCCCGGGCTCGCGCAGATGTCCTCGTCGAGTTCGGCCGGGGCGTCGGTCGTCACACTGCAATTCACGCTGTCGCTGTCGATCGATGTCGCCGAGCAGGAGGTCCAGGCCGCGCTCGCCGCCGCGCAAAATCTATTGCCGCAGGATCTGCCCGCGCCGCCGATCTACCTGAAGGTGAATCCGGCGGATGCGCCGATCCTGACCCTCGGCATCACCTCGAAGGTGATGCCGCTGCCCACGGTCGAGGATCTCGCCGACACGCGTATTGCCCAGAAGATCTCGCAACTGAAGGGGGTCGGCGTCGTCAGCCTCGGCGGTGGCCAGCGGCCCGCGGTGCGGGTGATCGTGAACCCGCGCGCGCTCGCCGCCTATGGACTGAATCTCGACGATCTGCGCACGACGATCAACGTCGCCAATCAGAACGGTCCGAAGGGCACGATCGACGGACCGCACCGCGCCTTCACGATCGACACGAACGATCAGCTGCAGAACGCCTCCCAGTACGCCGACATCGTCGTCGCCTACCGCAACGGTGCGCCGGTGCGCCTCGGCGATGTCGCCAAGGTCGTCGGCAGCGCCGAGAACACCCAGCTCGGCGGCTGGATGAACACCACGCCGGCCCTCATTCTGAACGTGCAGCGTCAGCCGAACGCCAACGTCGTCGAGGTCGTGCGCAGCATCAAGGCCATCCTGCCGGCGCTGCGCGCCTCGATGCCGGCCGGCGTGCAGGTCGCGGTGCTCACCGACCGCACCAAGACCATCGAGGCCTCGGTCGAGGATGTGCAGTTCGAAATGGCGCTCGCCGTCGGACTGGTCGTGCTGGTGATTTTCCTGTTCCTGCGCAACGTCCGGGCGACCTTGATTCCGAGCCTGTCGGTGCCTCTGTCGCTGATCGGAACCTTCGCCGTCATGCGCCTCGCCGGCTTCAGCTTGAACAACCTGTCGCTGATGGCACTGACGATCGCCACAGGCTTCGTCGTTGACGACGCGATCGTGATGATCGAGAACATCTCGCGTTACCTCGAGGCCGGAACGAGCCCGCGCGAGGCGGCCTTGAAGGGATCCGGCCAGATCGGCTTCACGATCATCTCGCTCACGGTTTCGCTGATCGCGGTGCTGATTCCGCTGCTCTTCATGCAGGACGTCGTCGGCCGCCTGTTCCGCGAGTTTGCGGTCACGCTTGCCGTGACGATCCTTCTCTCGGCGCTCGTCTCCCTGACGCTCGTGCCCATGCTGTGCGCAAAGCTGCTGCGGGGGCATGGCGCCGAAATGGGCGGCGCGGCATCCGGCGTGGCGTGGTTCGATCGCCTGCTCGGCGTGTACGGCCGCAGCCTCGACTGGGTGCTCGAGCGGCAGCGGGCAACGCTGTACGTCGCCGCGGCGACGCTTGGCCTGACGATCCTGCTGTATGCGCTGATCCCGAAGGGATTCTTCCCCGAACAGGACATCGGCCTGATCGAGGGGGTCTCGAAGGCCGGGGACAACGTCTCCTACGCGGCGATGGCCGCGCGCCAACAGGCGCTCGCGCGCGCCATTCTCGCCGATCCGGGCGTTGCCAGCCTATCCTCGTACATCGGCGTCGACGGCACCAATCCGACGCTCAACAGCGGGCGCTTCCTGATCAACCTGAAGCCGCTCGGCGTACGGCGCGCGGACGCCGCCGCGATCGCGCGCCGTCTGCGCGCCGAGACCGCGGACGTCCCCGGGATCGCGCTGTACACGCATCCGGCGCAGGACCTGACGCTCGACACGATGGCGAGTCCCTCGGAGTATCAATTCACGCTGGGCAGCGCCGACGCCTCGGTCCTGCATGAATGGGCGCCGAAGCTCGTGGCAGCGTTGCGTCGTCATCCCGCGCTCGTCGACGTCGCCGATGACCAGGAAAATGACGGCCTGGCCGCCGACGTCTGGATCGATCGGGACACCGCGGCGCGCCTCGGGATCAGCGTCGGCACGGTCGACAACGCCCTCTACGACGCCTTCGGCCAGCGCATCGTGTCGACGATATTCACCCAGTCGAATCAGTACCGCGTCATCATGCAGGCCGATCCAGCCGCGTACCATTCGATCGCCTCGCTGCGCTCGATCTACCTGCCCTCGGCGGGCGGCGGGCAGGTGCCGCTGTCCGCGATCGCCAGGATCACCGTGGCGACCAAGCCGCTGGTGATCGAGCATCTGGCCCAGTTCCCCGCGGCGACGATCTCGTTCAATCTCGCCCCCGGCGCCGCCCTCGGCGCGGCAATCGCCGCCATCCAGGCGGCCGAGCGGGCGATCGGCCTGCCGGCGAGCGTGCACACCAGTTTTCAGGGGGCGGCGCTCGCATTCCGCAACAACCTGAGCAATGAATTGCTGCTGCTGGTCGCGGCCGTGCTCGTGATGTACATCGTGCTCGGCGTGCTCTACGAGAGTTTCGTGCACCCGATCACCATACTCTCGACGCTGCCGTCCGCGGGCGTCGGCGCGCTGCTCGCGCTGATCCTGAGCGGTCACGAACTGACGATCATCGCGTTGATCGGCATCATCCTGTTGATCGGTATCGTCAAGAAAAATGCGATCCTGATGATCGACTTCGCGATCGATGCCGAACGCCTGCAGGGACTGGGCGCCCGCGAGGCGATCCGCCAGGCCTGCATGCTGAGGTTCCGGCCGATCCTGATGACGACGGTCGCGGCGATCTTCGGCGCCCTGCCGTTGATATTCGGTGGTGGTTACGGCGCCGAGCTTCGTCGTCCGCTCGGCATCGCGATCGTCGGCGGGCTGCTGGTCAGCCAGGTCCTGACGCTGTTCACGACGCCGGTGATTTATCTTGCGTTCGATCGCCTCCGGTCACGGCGGCGCGCCGGGGGCGGCGCTGCCGTAGTGTCTGCGTGAACATATCTGCGCCGTTCATCGCGCGACCGGTTGCGACGGCGCTGCTGACGGCGGCGGTCGCGCTCGTCGGCATCATCGCCTTCGTGCTGCTGCCGGTGGCGCCGCTGCCGAACATCGATGTGCCGGCCATTTTCGTCTCCGCCTCGCTGCCCGGCGCGAGCCCGCAGGTCATGGCGCGCACCGTGGCGACGCCGCTCGAACGTAGGCTCGGTGCGATCGCCGACGTCGAGGACATGACCTCGACGAGCAGCATCGGTCAGACCGGCATACAGCTGACCTTCGGGCTCGACCGTGATCTGAACGGCGCCGCGCGCGACGTCGAGGCGGCGATCGAGGCCGCGCGGCCCGATCTGCCGGCCGCGATGACGCGCAATCCGACCTATTTTAAGATCAACACGTCGCTGTTCCCGGTGCTCGCGCTGGCGATGACCTCGAAGGTGCTGACGCAGGGTCAGATCTACGATGCCGCCGACGCCGTGGTCTCGCAACGACTGGCGCAGATCAGCGGGGTGGGCGGTGTCGATGTGAGCGGCAGCGCGCTGCCGGCGGTGCGGGTCGAGATCAATCCGTTCGCGCTGGCGAAGTACGGCATCGGACTGCAGGACATCCGTGCGGCCATCTCCAACGCCAACGCGAACGCCCCCAAGGGCTTCCTCGAGGCCGACGGTCTGCACTACGAGATTTACACCAACGACAACGCGCGCAGCGCCGCCCAATACCGCAACCTGATCGTCGCCAACCGCAATGGCGCCGTGGTTCGACTCGCCGACGTTGCCACCGTGATCGGCATGCGCGACGGGGCCACCGAGAACCGCTACACCTACGGGACCTACAACGGGCATGCGGCGGTCACGGTGCTCGTCTTTCAGCAACCGGGCGCCAATCTGATCAAGGTGGTCGCCGCGATCGAGCGTGTACTGCCGCAACTGAAGGCCGAGATCGACCCGAAGATCCATTTCGCCGTGATCGCCGACCGGTCGGTGACGATCCGCGGCTCGCTGCGCCAGAGCGAGCAGACGCTGCTGATTTCGGTGGCGATGGTGATCCTGGTCGTCTATGTCTTCCTCGGCAGCGGCCGCGCCGCGCTGATACCCGCCGTCGCGGTGCCTGTGTCGCTGATCGGCACGTTCGCGGCGATGTACCTGCTCGGCTATACGCTCGACAACTTCTCGCTGATGGCGCTCACGATCGCGACCGGCTTCGTCGTCGACGACGCGATCGTCGTCATGGAAAACACCGCCCGCCACATCGAGGCCGGCATGGCGCCGCTCGCCGCCGCCGTGCTCGGGGCCCAGGAGGTCGGCTTCACCGTGCTGTCGATGAGTCTGTCGCTGATCGCGGTCTTCATCCCGTTCGAATTCGCCGGCGGCATCGTCGGCCTGCTCTTCAACGAGTTCACGAACACCCTGGCGGTTGCGATCCTGATCTCCTTGGTGATCTCGCTGACCACGACGCCGATGATGTGCGCGCGCCTGCTGCGGGCCGCGGGCGGGCGGGGGCCGTCGGGTTTCGCGCGCAGCTTCGAACGCGGTTTCGCGGCGCTTGCCCGCGGTTACCGGCGTACGCTCGATGCGGCGCTCGATCATCCGCGCTCCACCCTGATGGTGCTGTTGGCGACGATCGGGCTGAATTTCTACCTGTTCGTCGCGATTCCGAAGGGCTTCTTCCCGCAACAGGACACGGGTCAGTTGCGCGGCGCCATTCGCGGCGAGCCGACCGCGTCTTTCCAGTTCATGAAGACGAAGCTCAAACGGGTCGCGGACATCATCCGCCGCGACCCGGCGGTGGCGAGCGTCGCCGGCGCGATCGGCGGATTCGGCTTCGGCCCGTCCGGCGGGCCGCTCGCGACCTTCAGCGTCACCTTGAAGGCACTCGCGGATCGTCGCGTGTCGGCGCAGGGCGTGATCGACCGGTTGCGTCCGAAGCTTGCGCGCGTGTCGGGCGTTACGGCGTTCCTGCAATCGGCGCAGGACATCGGCGGCGGCGGCGGGCGTTCGGCAAACGCCGAGTACCAATACACCCTGCTGGGCGACAACCTGAGGGAGCTGCGGCTTTGGTCGAGAAAGTTGCGTGCCGCCCTGCAGCACGTGCCGCAGGTCACCGATGTCGACAGCGATCTGCAACCGGGCGGTCTGCAGTCCGACGTGATCGTCGATCGCGACATGGCGTCGCGACTCGGCTTGACGGAGAGCCAGATCGACGCCACGCTTGCCGACGCGTTCGCCCAATCGCCCGTGTCGACGATCTACAACCCCGACAGTCCGCAGCAGTACCACGTGGTGATGGAGATCGCCCCGCAATACCAGCAAAATCCGCGGGTGTTGCGGCAGATCTACGTCAGCACCGCCGGCGCTCCGGTGAGTGGCACGCAGGCGACGCAGGCGGTTGCCGGCACGACCGCAATCCAAGCCATTGCCGGCGGCACCGGCACCGGCACCGCCGCCGCATCGCCGTCGGCGCCCTCCGCCGGCGCGCTGGCGATGGATTCGGCGCGCAATCTGGCCGCGAATTCTCTTGCCAACGCCGGTCGCGGCAACACCTCCACCGGCGCGGCGATCAGCACGGTCAAGGAAACGGTCGTGCCGCTGGCGGCGTTCGCGCGTTTCTCGACCTCGAGTGCACCGCTCAGCGTCGAGCACACGGGCACCTCGGCGTCGACGACGATCGCGTTCAATCTGGCGCACGGCGTGGCGCTCAGCCAGGCGCTCGCCGCGATTTCGCGGACGATGGCGCGCATTCACATGCCGGTCGGCGTTCACGGCGCTCCGTATGGAACCGCGCGCCTATTTCAGCAGAGCGCCGGCCACGAACCGCTCATGCTCGCGACCGCGCTGCTCGCGATCTACGTGGTGCTCGGCGTGCTCTACGAGAGCTACGGCCAGCCCTTGACGATCCTCTCGACGCTGCCCTCGGCCGGCCTCGGCGCGCTGCTCGCGTTGATCATCACGGGCACGGAGTTCAGCCTGATCGCGTTTCTCGGGATCCTGCTGCTGATCGGCATCGTCAAGAAGAACGCGATCATGATGGTGGACTTCGCCCTGCAGGTCGAGCGTAGTCTCGGTCTGGATTCGCGCACCGCGATCGCCCAGGCCTGCGCGCTGCGTTTCCGCCCGATCATGATGACCACCTGCGCGGCCATCGCCGGTGCGCTGCCGCTCGCGCTCGCCTCCGGTGACGGCACGGAGCTGCGCCGACCGCTCGGCATTTCGATCGTCGGCGGTCTGGTGGTGAGTCAGCTGCTGACCCTCTACACGACACCGGTTGTCTATCTATACGTACGGCGCTTCGGCCGGCGCCGCGCGACCGCCGGCGCAGTTCCGGGCCGGCCACTGGAGGCGGGGGCATGAGGCTGCAATCGATATCGGCGGGTTTGCTCGCCCTGGCGTTGAGCGCGATGCTGACGGCGTGCGCGGTCGGGCCGAACTATCGCCGCCCGAGCGCCGATGTCGGCGCCGTCTACGAGGGGGCGGCCGATTGGAAACCGAGTGAGCCGGCCGACGTGCTCGACCGGGGTCCGTGGTGGCGGATCTTCGGCGATCCGGTGCTCGATGCGCTCGAGCGCCGGGTCGACGTGTCCAATCAGACGATCAAATCGGCCGGCGCCGCGGTCGAGCAGGCGCGGGCGCTCGTACGCGAGGCGCGCGCCGGATTCTGGCCGACGCTGAGTCTGAAGCTCGGCAGACAGCGCACGACCACGCTTGGCGTTTCGCGCACCCTGAATTCACTCGGGGTCGGCGGCAGTTGGAACCTCGATGTGTGGGGAGGCGTGCGCCGTTCGGCCGAAAGCAGCAAGGACACGGAACAAGCGAGCCGCGCCGCGCTCGCGGCGGCCACGCTGTCGGTGCAGGCCGAACTGGCGTCGGACTATTTCGCGCTGCGCGCGCAGGATCGGCTGCAGGCCCTGCTCGCGGACACCGTCGCCGCCGAACAGCGTTCGCTTGCGATCGCCG
>JABEVI010000088.1 GCA_013044085.1 Steroidobacteraceae bacterium | reverse complement strand
CGGTCGAAATCGGTCGTCTTGATGATCAGCGGCTCGAACGGCGGCACCGCGCGCTCGCGTCCCGGCGAAACGGTGTCGAGATCCTCGCTGAAAGACGGTTCGGATGCCGCCCCGGAAGATTGTCCACCCGCCCGCCCGAGCAGTTCGCCAGCCTCGAGTACACCGGCACGCAAGGATCCGTGCGCATTCGCGTCCTTGCTTGCCTGGCCGGTACCGCGTGTTCCACGCCACCAGATGCCGCCGATGAGCAGCAGGCCCAATCCCAGCAAGATCCAGCGCAGTTCGGCCACGCCAGCTCCTTCCCTACATCGCCGCCATGCGTACGGCCTCGTCGACGTCGACGGCGACGAGGCGCGAGACGCCCGGCTCGTTCATGGTGACGCCAACCAGCTGCGATGCCAGTTCCATCGTAGTTTTGTTGTGGGTGATGAAGATGAACTGCACGTTCGCGGACATTTCGCGGACGATATCGCAAAAACGTCCGACGTTGTTCTCGTCGAGCGGCGCATCGACCTCGTCGAGCAGACAGAACGGTGCCGGATTCAGGTCGAATATCGCGAACACCAGCGCCACCGCCGTCAGCGCCTTCTCGCCACCCGACAACTGACTGATCGTGCTGTTGCGCTTGCCGGGCGGTCGAGCCATCACCGACACGCCGGCAGCCGTGCTGTCCTCGCCGGTCAGTTCCAGGTAGGCGTGGCCACCGCCGAACAGCCGCGGGAATTTCTCCTTCAGGCCCGCGTTGACGCGATCGAAGGTGTCCTGGAACCGGCTGCGCGTCTCGCGATCGATCTTGCGCATCGCCGTTTCGAGCGTCTCGAGCGCGTCCGTCAGATCCTTGTACTGCCGGTCCAAGTATTCCTTGCGCTCCGATTGTTCCTTGAATTCGTCGATCGCCGCCAGGTTCACCTGCCCCAGCCGCTCGATCTTCTCCAGGGTCTCCAGCAGTGTCGCCTCCCACGTCTCGGCGCTCGCGTCAGCGGCGAGTTCCGCGATCAGCGCCCCGGCCTCGAAATTGGTCGCCGCGAGCTGCTCGGCGATGCCCTCGCGACGTACGCGGATCTGTTCGCAGGCGAGGCGCGCCTCATCGAGCGCAGTGCGTGCCGTCTCGACACGTCCGGCAATCACCTCTCGATTCCGGTCGTGATCGCGCATCTGCGCTTCCAGTTCGTCCGCCGCGAGGCGCGCCGCGTGCAGCTCCGCCTCCACGGCGCTGCGCCGGCGCAAGACCTCTTCCAACTCGGCCTGCAGCGCGACCAGGGGCGCGTCTCCACCGGCGAGCTGAGCCTCGAGTTCCTCGCGTTGGCGCTCGACGGCGGCGAGCTGGGTCTCGATGCGCGCGAGGCTCGCGACCAGCGAGTCATGTGTGGAGCGCCGGGATTGGACCTGCAGGGCAAGTTCCCGCGCCGACTGCTGGGCGGAAGCGGCGCCTGCGCGCGCCGAAGTGAGTTCTTCACGCAGCCGATCGCGCTGCGCCTCGAGCGCGATGCGTGCCGGCTGCAGGGAAGCCATCGTTTCGATGGCGCTCTGCATGCGGGCGCGCGCCGTGCGCAGCTCGACGTCGGTGCGCTCGAGCTCGCCGCGAACATCCTCGAGCCCGCTCTGCAACTGGGCAAGGCGGCGTGCGGTGTCCTGGGCGCGCGTGCGCGCGGTGTCGCGCGCCGAACGGCGCTCCACGTGTTCCCGGTGAAGCCGATTGACCTCGCCCTGGAGGCGTTCGCGGCTGTCCTCCTGCTCGCGAACCCGATCCCGTGCGGCCGCATGCTGGCGCTCCAGTTCGGCCAGTTCCTCCGCGAACCGCGCGACCTTGGCGCCGATCTCGCGCAGCGTCTCCTCGCGTTCGATGACACCCGCCCGCACGTCGTGGTCACGCGCGACGCGCAGCCAATCCCGGCCAAGCCAGATGCCATCGCGCGTGACGATGGACTGGCCCGCGGCGAGGCCGGTCCGCATGCCGAGCGCATCCTGCAGCGTCGCGGCCGGCAATACCGAGGACAGCAGCGACTCGAGCACCGTCGACCCTTGAACCTTCGCATACAGCGATTCGCCCGGAGCAGGCTGCGAACGGGCCGCCGAACCGACGTCGACCAGGGCGAGATGCCCGCCGTCGAAGTTTCCCAGCAGTCCGGCGAGATCCTCGAAGCCCTCGACACAAACCGCCTCCAGGTAGGAACCGAGCACGGTCTCGACGGCTTTCTCCCAGCCGCGTTCCACGCGCAGTTGCTGTGCCAGCCGCGGCTTCTGGTCGAGCGCATGCGCCTTGAGCCATTGCGCCACCTTGCCGGAGGCCTTGCCGAGTGCGGCCTGCTGCAGAGCCTCCGTCGACACCTGTGTGCTCACGGCCTGCTGCCAGCGCGAACGCGCGTCGACCACGGACTTCGCGAGTTCGCGCTCGCGCTCACGCGCCTGCGACAGTTCGCCGAGGATCTCCTGGAGCTGCTCCTGTGATCGACGTCCGGCGGCTTCCGTCTGCGCGGCTTGTTCCTCGAGAACCTCGAGCGGTATCGACGGCTTCGCCTCGGCGAGCTGCGCGTGTTCGCCGCGCTGCCGTTCCTGTTGCTGTAGGAGCCGTCGCTGCTGGGCGTCGAACTGTTCGATGCGGGCCCGCTCGACCTGCGTCTGGCGTTCCCCGAGCGCGGCCGATTCGGCGTGCGAATTCCACGATTGCTGCCACTGCGCCAGGGCTTGCTCCGACTGCTCGAGCGCGACGCCCGCCGCCGCTTCGCCTGAGTGCGCGGCGTCGAGTTCGGGAACCATGGTCAACAGCTCGATCGACAGCGCCTCGATGCGTCCGCGATCTCTCTGGATGGCGTCCGACAGCTCGCGCGCCTGCGCGACCACCCGGTCCAGATCCGTCTTCTGACGATGCCGCAACTCGCGCGTGTATTGTATGTTCTGTTCGATCTTCGAGACTTCCGAGCCAGCCTCGTAGTAACGCGCCTGAATCGCGCCGAGCGCGTCCGTGCGGGCGGTTTGGTCGGCACGGATGCGCTCGATTTGCGCCTCGGCCTCGCGAAGGTCCGCAATCACCGCCTGCATCGCGGCATCTCCCTGCCGTACGGCCTCATCGCGAACCGCCCCCTCGGATTCCAGGGCACGCAGCCGCAATGCGAGCAATTGCGCCTGCAGCTTGCGTTGTTCTTCCTGGAGCGCCTGGTAGCGCCTGGCCGTCGCCGCCTGGCGTTGCAGGTGGCGGATCTGCTTCTCCACCTCCTCGCGCAAATCGTTGAGCCGGTCAAGGTTCTCCCGGGTGTGCGCGATGCGGCTCTCGGTTTCGCGTCGCCGCTCCTTGTAGCGCGAGATACCGGCGGCTTCCTCCAGGAACGCGCGCAGATCGTCCGGTCGCGCCTCGATGACCCGCGAGATCATCCCCTGCTCGATGATCGCGTAGCTGCGCGATCCGACGCCCGTGCCGAGGAACAGCTGCGTGATGTCCTTGCGTCTGACCTTCACACCGTTGATGTAGTAATCGGAGGAGCCGTCGCGGCTGACCGTGCGTCGCAGCGACACCTCGTTGTAGTTCGCGTACTGCCCGGCGATCTTGCCCTCGGAATTGTCGAAGATCATTTCCACCGACGCGACCCCGAGAGGCTTGCGGGCCGCCGAACCGTTGAAAATGACGTCGGCCATCGAATCCCCGCGCAAATGCTTGGCGGAAATCTCACCCATGACCCAGCGCACGGCGTCGATGATGTTCGACTTGCCGCAACCGTTCGGACCCACGACTCCGGTCAAACTGCTGGGGAAACTGACGGTCGTCGGGTCGACGAACGACTTGAATCCGGCGATTTTGAGCTTCATCAAACGCATGTGACGTGCAGGACCTCAACGTGGAAGCGGCCGGTCGGGGAGTCGATGGACGCGTGGCCGTCGATGTGGCGCGTAGTGTAAAGTAATTGGCACGTTCGTAAACCCCTTGCCCTTTGCCACGAAGACCCCCCCGATGAGCGCAGCCAGCCGCACCCTGGAAACCTTCGACAATCCGTCCCCGGAGCGCGATTACACGATCCGCATGACCATCCCCGAGTTCACCTGCCTGTGTCCGAAGACCGGGCAGCCGGACTTCGCGACGCTGCGGCTGGAATACGTGCCGGATGCCCGATGCGTGGAACTGAAGTCGCTGAAGCTGTACGTATGGTCGTATCGCGACCAAGGCGCATTTCACGAGGCCGTCACGAACCGCATCCTCGGCGACCTGGTAGCCGCCACGGCGCCGCGGTTCATGCGTCTGAGCGCCGATTTCAACGTGCGCGGCGGCATTGGCACCATTGTGATCGCCGAACACCGCCAACCGGGCTGGCAGGCGCCTACAGCGGTTGAATTGCCCGGCTAAGGGCCGGGCGACGACCACCGGCGCAAGATTAAGGACGGCTCAAGTGAGCCCACCCTGTACAGTGCCCGCCGCATCGGTATAATCGCGCGCTCTTTCGTAAGGAGGCGTAGACGCCGATGCCCGCGAAAAAACGCTCCAAGGCGGCGAAGAAACCAGCCAAGCCAGCCCCTCGCAAGGCCGCATCCAAGGCGGCTGCGCCCAAGAAGGCGACGCATCCTCGGGCAAAGCCCCTTCCGAAGCCCGCTGCATCCAAGGTCAACGTGAAAGCGAAGAAGAAATCTGCGATCCGTCCGAACGCCGAGAACGGCCCGCACCCGGAACCGCCCAAGGCACCGGTCGCGCGCCCGCCGATGCCGATGCCGCGCCCCACAGGCGATGAGGATGCCGAGTACGAGGCGCAGCCGATGAGCCTGCTGGCCGGTCCTCGCAACGTCAAACCGTACATTCCACGGCGCGGCGAGCAATACATGAGCTCGGAACAGCTCGAACACTTCGCGCAAATTTTGCAGAACTGGAAGCGGGATCTGATGGTCGAGGTGGACCGGACCGTTTTGCACATGAAGGACGAAGCCGCCAATTTTCCGGATCCCAACGACCGCGCAACCCAGGAGGAGGAATTCAGCCTGGAACTTCGCACCCGGGATCGCGAGCGCAAGCTGATCCGCAAGATCGACGAGGCGCTGAAACGCATCGAAGACGGCACGTACGGCTATTGCCTGGAAACAGGCGAGGAAATCGGCATCAAGCGCCTGGAAGCGAGGCCCGTCGCAACCTTGTCCGTCGAGGCGCAGGAGCGGCGCGAACGCCGTGAGAAGCAGTACGGGGACCGCGACGACCGCTACCGATAGGGACCGGCAAGACCCGCGCGATCACCGCGCAGGCTACGTCGGGCGTTTCGCGCCCTCGCCCACGGGCGATCTGCACCTCGGCTCTCTTTACACCGCGACCGCGGCGTACCTGCAGGCACGCGCCCACAACGGTCGTTTCCTCGTACGCATCGAAGACCTGGACCGGCCGCGCGAAGTTCCCGGGGCCGCCGATCGGATCCTGGCCACGCTGGAAGCCTTTGGCTTCGAATGGGATGGGCCGGTCTTACGCCAGAGTGAGCACACTGACCGGTACCAGGATGCCTTGGGGCTGCTGCGCGCACAAGGTCGGCTGTTCGCCTGCGACTGCAGCCGCAGCCGCCTGGCGAACACAGCCGCCTATCCCGGGTCCTGCCGATCGAGGAGTCCCGGTACGATCGGCGAGCCCTGTGCCTGGCGCGTACGCATCGATCCGGCCCCCATACGGCTCAACGACCGTTTGCAGGGCAGCTTCGAACGCGACCTTAGGCGGCATGGCGGTGACTTCGTCGTCAGGCGCCGCGACGGCATCGTGGCCTACGTGCTAGGCGTCGTGATCGACGATGCCGATCAGGGTGTCACGGAGGTCGTTCGGGGGGCGGATCTGCTCGAAAGCACGCCGCAACAAATCCACCTGCAAACGCTGCTGTCCCTGCCGACGCCGAGCTATGCGCATTTGCCGGTTCTGACCGAGCCCGATGGGGCCAAACTCGCCAAATCCCGGCGAACTTCGCGTCTTAACCCGCTCGCGCCCGTCGATGAACTCACCCAGGTGTTCGCTCTTCTGGGCTTGGATCCACCGGCCGGCGTTCGCGAGGGCAGCCTGGCCGACGCCTGGGCATGGGCGTTGAGGCACTGGCGGCTGTCGTGCGTGCCCAAGGGACTGGAACGCGCCTTGTGACTTGCCTTGGCGCTGCATTGCGTTATGCTCGGGGCTGGCCAAAGGGTTCATCTCCCCGGCGAGGAGCCGGCTTAACACGAGCGAGGAGCCTCATGAGCGAACCGCGAGTGATCAAAAAGTATCCGAATCGACGGCTCTACGACACGGTCGAGAGCCGCTACATCACCTTGACCGATGTACAACGCCTGGTCCTGGAAAAGATCGACTTCGTCGTCGTCGACAAAAAGAACAATGTCGACATCACGCGCAGCATCCTGCTGCAGGTGATATCCGAACAGGAGCAGCACTCGGAGCCGATACTCACCCAAGATTTCATGATCCAGGTGATCCGCTCGCATGGCGGTCAAAACGAGAATATCGTCAGTGGCTACTTGGAACAGTGCATGAAGATGTTCATGACGCACCCCAACCAGGTGCGCGAACGAGCCGGCGGCGCCGGCGGAGCCGACTCGGGGATGAATCGCCCTGCCGCGGCACCGATGCATCTTCGGGAAATCGGCCGCGACCTGGCCCGCGAATTCACCCGCGAATCCGACAAGGATCGGCCCGGGACGAAGTGATCCACGGCGTCGGTGCCGACCCACATCCGGGTCGGCACCGACGGTGCGATGGAATCAAGCCGCGAGGAGCGCTCAGGCCGCGTCGACGTTGCGCATGGACAGGCGGACGCGTCCCTGGCGGTCGACCTCGAGCACCTTCACACGCACCACGTCGCCTTCCTTGAGCTTGTCGCCGACGCGCTCGACGCGCTCCTCGGAAATCTGCGAGATGTGCACCAGGCCGTCGCGACCCGGCAGGATCGTCACGAATGCGCCGAAGTCCATCAGACGCGCCACGCGACCCTCATAGACACGACCCACCTCGATGTCCGCCGTGATCAACTCGATCCGGCGCTGGGCTTCCCGGCCCGCGGCACCCTGTACCGAGGCGATCTTGACCGTACCGTCGTTCTCGATGTCGATGGACGTGCCGGTTTCCTCGGTGATCTGGCGTATGACCGCTCCACCCTTGCCGATCACGTCGCGGATCTTCTCCGGATCGATCTTCAGCGTGATGATGGTCGGCGCCCACTCCGACATGCTGGCGCGCGGCTTGGCGAGCACCTTGTTCATCTCGCCGAGAATGTGCAGTCGTCCGTCGCGAGCCTGGTCGAGCGCCACCCGCATGATTTCGCGGGTGATGCTGGTGATCTTGATGTCCATCTGCAGCGCCGTCACGCCCTGCTTCGTGCCGGCCACCTTGAAGTCCATGTCGCCGAGATGATCTTCGTCGCCGAGAATGTCCGTCAGGACCTTGAAGCGTTCGCCTTCCTTGACGAGACCCATGGCCACGCCCGCCACCGGTGCCTCGATCGGCACGCCCGCGTCCATCATCGCGAGGCTCGCGCCGCAAACCGTCGCCATGGAACTCGAGCCGTTGGACTCGAGAATCTCCGAGACCACACGAATCACGTACGGAAAGGACTCGAGGCTCGGCATCACCGCCTTCACGCCGCGCTTCGCCAGGTTTCCATGGCCGATCTCGCGTCGCTTCGGCGAACCCATCATGCCGGTCTCACCGACGCTGAACGGCGGAAAGTTGTAGTGCAGCATGAACGGCTCCTTGCGCTCGCCGGTCAGGCCGTCGATGATTTGCGCGTCGCGGCCCGTGCCAAGCGTCGTCACCACCAGGGCTTGAGTCTCCCCACGGGTGAAGAGCGCCGAGCCATGCGTACGCGCCAGCAGGCCGGTGCGGATATTGATGGGCCGCACGGTTTTCGTGTCGCGGCCGTCGATGCGCGGCTGACCGTCGAGAATGCGCTCGCGAACGAGGCGATACTCGAGGTCGAAGAACTCGGCACCGACCTGTTCGGCCTTGAACTTGGGCGTTTCGCCACCGGCGAGCGCTTCGAGCGCCGCGGTCTTGATGGCACCGATCTTGGCGTGCCGCTGCTGCTTCTCGGTGAGTGCATAGGCTTCGATCAGCGCCGCTTCCGACAAGCTGCGGACCGCTTCCTTCAACTCGGTGTTCGGCGCGGGCGCCGTCCAATCCCACTTCGCCTTGCCGGCCTCGGCGACGAGTTCCTTGATCGCGTTGATCGCGACCTGCATGCTCTCGTGGCCGAACATGACGGCGCCGAGCATCACATCCTCGGGCAAACCCTGCGCCTCGGACTCGACCATCAGGACGCCTTCTCCGGTGCCGGCGACGACGAGATCGAGTTTCGACTCGCGCAACTGCGTGGCGGTCGGATTGAGCACGTAGTTGCCGCCGATATAACCGACGCGAGCGGCACCGATCGGCCCGAGGAAGGGCATTCCGGAGATCGCGAGCGCGGCGGACGCGCCGATCAGGGAGGCGATATCCGGATCCACTTCAGCGTTGACCGACAGCACCGAGGCGACCACCTGGACTTCGTTCTTGAATCCCTCCGGGAACAGCGGTCGGATCGGCCGATCGATCAAGCGCGAGGTCAGTGTTTCCTTCTCGCTCGGCCGGCCTTCACGCTTGAAGAAACCGCCCGGAATACGTCCGGCCGCGTAGGTCTTTTCCTGGTAGTTGACCGTCAACGGGAAGAAATCACGTCCCGGCAGCGCCTTCTTCATGCCAACCGCCGTGACCAATACGACGGTTTCGCTCATCGTCACGAGCACCGC
This sequence comes from Steroidobacteraceae bacterium, assembly GCA_013044085.1. Taxonomy (GTDB): domain Bacteria; phylum Pseudomonadota; class Gammaproteobacteria; order Steroidobacterales; family Steroidobacteraceae; genus Bog-1198. The sequence goes on along the minus strand of JABEVI010000088.1, from coordinate 2,432 downwards.
CCCGTCAGCCTGGCGCGCCAGTTCCCCGGTTTCCAGCGTGACCGTGTGTTCCCCATATCGAAAGCTTTTCTTGGTAGCGCTCACGTAGGCTGCCCCTTAGGAGTTCGTGATTTTAAAAAGTACGCGGAAATGTCGCCGCCATCGGCAACGAGTTGCGGCCGGCTAGCGGCGCAATCCCAGGCGCTCGACGACTTCCGTGTACTTTTCCGGTGTCGTGCTCTTCAGGTAATCGAGCAACTTGCGGCGTTGGTTGACCATCTTCAACAAGCCACGACGTGAGGCATGATCGGCCTTGTGTGTCGTGAAATGCTGGCTCAGGCCGTTGATCCGCTCCGAGAGCAGCGCGATCTGGACTTCCGGTGAGCCCGTGTCCTGCGGTCCACGCTGGAACTTACCAACGATACCGCTCTTTTCTTCTTGCGTCAGTGGCATTGAAATCAATCCTCAATCAATAACTTAGATCCAAAGATAAGCCGACCATTGTACGCGTAGCCTAAGCTTCGCTCAAGCACGATTCGCACAAGCCGCGATCAAACGCACCGGCACTAGTCGACCGCCATCCTGTATTTCCCCCAAGCCGAGAAATCCGAAGTCCGCGGCGTAGATGCGCACCGCACCGCGCGCTTCGGCGGACACCTCCACTGGTCGGCCCTGGCGCAACGCAGCGATGCCATCGGTCGCCAAGTCCAGCCGCTGCATCGCCTGTAACGCGGCGTCGACCGGCAGCAAGCTGCGCCGTCTGTCCGCCAGGCACAATGCCTCGAGGTCCGCGAATGTCCACTGTGTCAGCGCTGAAAAGGGCGCCACCTCAGTGCGTCGTAGCGCCGTCAGGTGGGCCAGTGTACCGAGGCGCACCGCGATATCCTCGGCGAGAACCCGGATATAGGCGCCTTTCGAACATCGCACCAGAAAATGCACATCCGGTCGGTGATAATCGAGCAGCGTCAGCTCATGGATCGCCACCGGCCGGGGCTCGCGAACCCGGGTCTCGCCCGCACGGGCATATTCGTACAGCGGCTTGCCGTTCTGCTTTATCGCCGAGTGCATCGGCGGCACCTGCAGATAGTCCCGCGGGAAAGCCGCCAACACGGCCTCGATATCGGCGCGCGTGAACTCGGCGAACTCGCGCTTCTCGATGACCGGCGACTCCAGATCGGCGCTTGCCGTGCGTTCTCCGAGGCGCGCCGTGACCCGGTAAGTCTTGTCCGCGGCGAGAAGATGGGCGCCGAATTTCGTGGCCTCGCCGAAGCATATCGGCAACAGACCGTCGGCCAGCGGATCGAGCGAACCGGTGTGCCCGGCTTTCGCAGCGTCGAACAGGCGCTTCGCCCTCGCCACCGCACCCGCTGAAGTCATCCCGAGAGGCTTGTCGAGCAGCAGTATCCCGTGAACCTCGGCGGGCATCAGTCGTTACCGCCACCGTCGCCGTCGCCGGGTTTGTTCGCTTCATCGATGAGCCGGGCTAGGCGCACGCCGCGCTCGATTGAGGTGTCGCGTTCGAAACTCAGCGTCGGGGTATGCCTGATCATCAGCGAGCGGGACAAGGCGTTGCGCAGGAAGCCGGCGGCGCTGTCCAGACCGCGCTGCACCTGCGGATCCGGTCCCTCGCGGCCGAATATGAGGTAGAAAACTTTCGCGCTGCTCAAATCGCCGCTGACTTCGACGTCGGTGATCGTGACGTTGCCGATGCGCGAATCCTTGACGTCGCGACGCAGCACTTCCGTGAGGACGCGCTGCATCTCGCCGGCCAATCGCTTCGCGCGCGGATTATCCCTCGGCATCGTCCCACCGCGCGCCGCACGCTACAGCGTGCGCGCGACCTCCACCCGCGAGTAGCATTCGATCTGATCGCCCTCGCGGACGTCGTTGTAGTTCTTCACGCCGATGCCGCACTCGGTGCCGGCGCGCACCTCGTTCACGTCGTCCTTGAACCGCTTCAGCGACTCCAGTGCGCCCTCGAAGATCACGACGTTGTTTCGCAGCACGCGGATCGGAAAATTCCGCCGCACGTAGCCGTCGATGACCATGCAACCGGCAACCGTTCCGAACTTGCTGGAGCGGAACACGCTGCGCACCTCGGCGAGACCGACGATCTGTTCCTTGACCTCCGGTGCGAGCAGTCCCGTCAGCACGGCGCGGATGTCGTCGATCGCCTCGTAGATGATGCTGTAGTAGCGCACATCAACGCCGTGATCCTTGATCGCCGTACGCGCCGCGGCATCACCACGGACGTTGAAGGCGATGATTCGCGCCTTCGACGCCGCGGCAAGCGTGATGTCGGATTCGGTCAGGCCGCCGACGCCGGAGGAGACGATGTTCACCGCCACTTCGCCCGTCGACAACCCGTTCAGCGCATCGCGCAGCGCCTCGGCGCTGCCCTGTACATCCGCCTTGACGACCAGCGGCACGACATTCGGCTTCGTCTCACCCAT
>JABEVI010000014.1 GCA_013044085.1 Steroidobacteraceae bacterium | reverse complement strand
CCGCCGCCGAAACTCGCGGTTGCCTTGGCCACCGCCGAGGGGTCGCGCGGCTTGAATTCGATCGTGCCGCCCAGCGAATTGTAGGCGGTCACCGCCGGACTGTTGATGCCGCGGTAGATATGCACGCTGCTGATGTCGTTGAGCGTCAGCGGGATGTTGTTGCGGGTGGAGGCCGAGTTGGTGGTGCCGCCGTTCAAGGGATCATTGATCGGCACGCCGGCGAAAGTCTCGGAGAACTGGCCGCTGCTGAAGGAGCGGAAGGTGATGTTGGTGCGCACGCCGTTCGCGGCCGGCGTACGCACGTTCACCGACGGCGTGCGCTCGAGCAGTCCCTGGACGTCGAGCATCGGCGAGGAGAAGCGGATCGCCGAGGAGCCGATCATCGATTCGCTGTAGGCCGCCGCCATCGGGATCTGGGTCAAGGACAATTCGTGCGCGATGACCTCGATCGGGCTCAGCGTCTCGAGCGGATGCTTGCCGCCATTCTGCGCTGCGGTGGATTGCGCGAAGACGTGAAGCGGGGCGAGCGCCAGCGTTGCGCCGCCGATCAGCGGTGCAAGGAGGGCGTTTTTCCGGACAGAAAGCATCATGTATTCCTTCTCTCGAGATTGTTTGCAAGCGCGGTCATACGTCCCGTCGACACGCTCAGCGCATCGCGCGTGGCCGGGTCCATTGGGATTGGAAGAGGCTAGCGGGCGAATGTGACATCCTTATGACACGCCACCCCAGGTGCCGATCTTGCCGGCCCTAGCGGCGCGGGATCAAACGGCGCGGGACTCGGTGATTACCACGTGAGCTGCCACCGCCCCGAACACGATGAGCCCACCGATCAGGGTGGCGTGACCCGGTGTTTCACGGACTGCGATCCAGACCCACAAGGGTGCGAGCGGTGCGTCGAGCGCGCCGATCAGGCCGGTCTCCACCGGCGACAAGCGGCGCGCACCGAGTACGAACAGCGGCAGGGCAATCGCGAAGTTCACGATGCCGAACAGCGCGAGCAGCCACAGGTTCGTCGGCGAGACCGAAAGCGGCGCGCCGAACGGCCAGCACACCAGCCCGCTCGCGAACGAGGACAGGCAGGCGGTCAGCAACACGGGAATTCCCGGGTGCCGGCGTACGACCACCGTCGTCACGGCCATCGTGAGCATCATGCCGATCGCAAGGGCATCGCCGAGCAGGCTGCCGCGGCTGCCAAACCCCATCATCACGGCGACGCCGATCAGCGCACCGCCGCTCGCGATGACCGCGCTGCGGTCAGGCCGTTCGCGCAAGATCCACCAGCCCAGCACCGCCGCAAGGAACGGCGTCGTCGCATAGATCACGGCGACGTTCGCGACGCTCGTGCGGCGCAGCGCCGTCAAATAGAAAATCATGCCGATCGCGCCCTGCAGGACGAACAGCACGCCGACCCAGCGCATCGAGCGCAGGGTCGCCCATGCACCCTTTTCGTGCGCCAGTGACATGACGATCACGAGGGCAAGTCCACCGAATATTCCACGCCACGCGAGCATCGTCCAGGCGTCGACGGTGATCAGGCGTGTGAACAGGCCGCCGATGCTCCAGGCGACGGCGGAGCCGGTCACGCACAGCATGCCGACGCGGCGGCCGGTGCGATTCATCTGCGGTAAAGCCTCCACGGGGTACGGGAAAAGCCGGCGAGCATTCTGCCATGACCCCGCGGCACCCGCTCGAATCGCTCCTACGTCCCGGCCACCGCCCATGTTACGGTAGGACGGATGAATGCCAGTACACGCGACACCGGATTGATCCGCACCGTCGGAACATGGGGACTTGCCGCCAGCGTCGTCAACATGGTGGTCGGCGCGTCGATTTTCGTGGTCCCGGCCGCGCTTGCAGCGAACGCCGGCATTTACGCGCCATTGGCCATCGTGGCCTGCGCGATCGCGGTCGGGTCGGTCGCCATCTGTTTCGCCGAGGGCGGCAGCCGCATTCCGAGCAGCGGCGGCGCGTACGGATACATCGAGGCGGCGTTTGGGCCCATGACCGGGTACGCCGCGGGCACGCTGCTCTGGTTCGGCGACGTGCTCGCCTGCGGCGGCATCGCGGCCGCGCTCGCCGACGTGGTCGTGGAATTGCTGCCGCGGGAGTATGCGGCACCCGTGCATGCGTTGGTCGTCGTCGGCACGATCGCCGGCATCGCGCTCATCAACATGAGCGGCGTCGAACGCGGCATGCGACTGGTGAATTCGATGACCCTGGTGAAGCTGCTGCCGCTCGCGGTGTTCCTGCTGGTCGGTGCATTCGCTCTTCATGGCACCAACTTTCGAATTCCGGCGCCGCTGAGCGGCGTCGGCGTGGGGCGCGCATTGATCCTCGCCGTCTTCGCGTTCATGGGCATGGAGACTTCGCTGTGCGCGAGCGGCGAGGTGATCCGGCCGGAACGCACCATTCCGCGCGCGCTCGCGATCGCGATGGGTTCGGTGACCTTGTTGTATGTCGCGATCCAGATCGTCGCCCAAGGCATACTCGGCGCCGCCCTCGCGACCTCCACCGCACCGCTCGCCGACGCGATGGGGCGGATCGACCCGGCTCTGCGGCTGTTGGTGCTGGCCGGCACGAGTTTGTCGATGCTCGGCTACCTGAGCAGCGACATCCTCGGCAGCCCGCGGATATTGTTCGCCTTCGCCCGCGATGGACTGCTGCCGCGCGCGCTCGGGCGCTTACACCCGCAAAGCCACGCCCCGCACGTGGCGATCGCTTGTTACGCGCTACTCGCCATCTTGCTGGCGCTTACCGGAACGTTCGCGGCGCTTGCCGTGCTGTCGGCGCTCGCGACCGCCGGCTTCTACATCGCCGGCTGTGCCGCGACCTGGCGGCTCGCGCGCGCCGGCGTCGCACGCGCGGGCACGCCGCTAAACTTCCGCTGGCTCGGCACCGCGACACTCGTCGGCATCGGCAGCATGATCGCGCTGATCGCGCTCGCCTCTAGAGACGAAATTTTCGGCCTGTTTGCACTGACCGGTGCGAGCGTGCTCGTCTACTGGCTGCAGACCCGGTTGACTCCCCGGCGCGGGTGAGCGCGCTTGGCGAGGCCGGTGCCGGGCAAGAGGTGGCGCGCGGGGCGGAGGCGAAGCGCGCATCGATCAGGGTGAAGGCGAAGCGACCGGCGGTCCTCAGCGTCAAGGGAGCGCCGACGCGGTCGAGCAGTGCGCCCACACGGGCAAAACACCGCAGCGGCAGAAACAACACGCCCGTTGCACCGATCGGTGTGCGTGCGAGCGCCTGTGTGACATCGAGCATCGGCGGCCGGGGTGCGTCGCAACGGGATCCGCGACCAGCCTGCGGGGGTGAGGCGTAGGGTCTTTCGCAGACCGGTCCGAGTTCGACCGGCGAACTCGGTGAAAGTCCGATTCGATAGCGGATCTCGAGTGCGAGATTGAGTCCGGCGCGCCGCGTCAAGTCGACGGCGCGCCCGGCGATCCGCAACTCGCCCCAACCTTTGCCGCTCCAGGCGGCATGCGCACCGTTGCGGTCGAGCCGCAGGCTCAAGGCATGCGCGGGGCTGATTTGCGCCGGCAAGGTCATGCGCACCGATCCCCGCCGGTCGCGCAGAAAAACCGACCAGGGCGAGGTGACCCGTCCACCCGCAAACAGCACGTTCCGAGCGTGAACGTCCGGTGCCGCGTGCCGCGCCTCGGACAGGCGTCCGAGGTGCGAATGCTGTTCGTAGGTCAAACCGTAGCCGCGCGGAAACAGCGCCCCCCGCACGGCGCCGTTCGCGCCGAAGCGTACCGGCATGACGGTCGCAGGCCACGAGAATGATAGCCGGCCGCTAAAGTCGTGACGGATCCTGCCGTCGGCCTTGCGCAACAGCACGTCGGCGATGCCGCCGCCCTCGCTGCCCGGCAGCCAGGCGGCGACGAACGCATCGGCGGCGTTCAACTGCGGGTTCACCCACATGGGCCGGCCGGAGAGGAACACCGCGACCACCGGCACGCCGGCGCGATGCAGACGCTGCATGATGCGAAGGATGTGATGATGACCCGGATCGTATTCGAGGGTTTCACGATCGCCCTCGTATTCCGCATACGGGTGCTCTCCGAAGACCACGATCGCGGCCTCGGGTTTGCGCTTGTAGTGGCCGTTTCGGCTGTACTTGGCGACGCCGCCGGCCGCATCGACCTCATCGCGGATGCCGGCGTAGATCGAGGTGGCGCCCGGGAAATCCGCATTCGTGTTGTGAGCACCCTGCCAGTCGATCGTCCAGCCGCCGCATTGTTGGCCGATGTCCACCGCGGCATGACCGACGACGAGAATGCGTCCCTTGGGGTTGAGCGGCAGCACGCCGCCGTCGTTCTTCAGCAGCACGAGCGACTCGCGCACGGCCCGCCTCGCGAGCGCGCGATGCGCCGGATCGCCGAGCACGTCGAGGCCGGCGCTCGTCCGCGGGTGTATCGCCGGGGGACGGGTGAACAGGTTTGCCAGAACCTTCACACGGAGGATGCGGCGCACCGCGTCGTCGATGCGCGCCTCGGGGATCACGCCCTCATGCACCTCGGCGAGCGTGTTGCGGTAGATTTGCCGCCAACTGTCCGGCGCCATGATCATGTCGAGGCCGGCATTGATCGTCGTCGGGCAGTCGAATTTCGTGCAGCCGGGGATTTCTGCTTGGGCGTCCCAGTCGCCGATGATGAAGCCGTTGAATCCGAAACGTCCCTTCAAAACACCGGTCAGCAGGGATTTGTTGGCATGCATCTTCACGCCTTGCCAGGAGTTGTACGAGGCCATCACGGTGAGGACGCCCGCGTCTATCGCCGGCAGATAACCTGCGGCATGCACGCGTATCAGGGTCTTCTCGGGAATGAGGTCGTCGCCCTGATCGCGGCCGTCGAAGGTGCCGCCGTCGCCGATGAAGTGCTTGACCGTCGCGACCGTGTGATCGGCCGAGAGGTAGTCGGGGGTGCCGAGCTTTCCCTGCAGGCCCTCGACCATCGCCGCGGAGAGGCGCGCCACCAAGCGCGGATTTTCCGAGTAGCTTTCGTAGGTGCGTCCCCAGCGCGTGTCGCGCGCGACCGCGATGGTCGGCGCGAACGCCCAGTTGAAACCGGTCGAGGCCACTTCATCGGCGGTTGCGCGACCGATCTTCCGGACGAGTTGCGGATCATGCGTGGCGCCGAGCGCGATGTTTTGCGGGAAGATCGTCGCGCCACGTACCCGCGCATCGCCATGCACGGCGTCGATTCCGAGCAGCAGTGGAATCGCGACATGGCCGGATCCGTTGGCGGCCGCCGCGCGTTGATAGGCATTGGCGAGTTCGAGCCATTCGGCGGGTGCGGCCCGCAGGTGCCCGTACGGTGCGGAGTTGCCGCCGGCGAGAATCGAGCCGAGGTGGTATTTCGCGGCCTGCCGCGGTGTGATCGTGGAGATGTCCGCCTGGATCATCTGCCCGACCTTCTCTGCGAGCGTCATCCTGGCCATCAACGCATCGACGAAGCGCTCGACTCGGGGCTCGATCAGCACGTTCTTCGGTCCGGCCGGCCAGAGATTCGGATGCGCGACCGCCGGCGCGGCTAGCGCGCCGCTGGGGCGTGCGAGCGCGGCGATCAACAACCAAGCCGAGCCCGCCGCGACGCGCCGCGCGCCTGCGTAGAGGATGACGTGTTTCATCGGCGGCTCCCCGCGGCGGAAATCGCCACGACGCGATCTTTCACGTTCCAGCCGTGCACGGCGACGCGCGCGCAGCGCCTTCCGTTCAAGGGGCATTCGACCTGGATGCGGCGGGTCTCGCCGGGCAATAGTGTCACGTAGTTGTCTCCATAGTAGACCGGAAGCACGCGGGTGCCCCGCGCATCCTGCATCGTTATCCTCGTCGCGAGCGCCGTGTCCCGGCCGCGATTCGTGAGCGCGACGTCGACAATCTGTGCGGATCCCGCCTCGCGGTCGCGCGCCGTCAGCTCAACCGGTTGTCGGGCAAGCCGGTCGAGGCGGCGCTGCCCCGCGGCGGTGGCGCTCGGCCAGTATACGTTCTCGGAGCGGATGCGGCCGAGCCCATCGCGCAGCGTGAGCTTCACGATCACGACACCCTCGCGTGCGAAGAACGGGCTGAGATCGAGCGGCGCGAAGCGGGCCGTCGAGTTCGCGGCGATATCGGCGTGATCGACGCGCCGTGCGAGCAGGCGCCCGCCGAGGGTGAAGATGCGGCTCTCCAGTTCGAGGCCCGGTTGCGCCTTGCGCGTCACGTTGATGATCGCGGGCCGGTAGTCCGGCAGATCGAGTTGTGCGTGCAGCGGTTCGCAGGCCTTCTTGACCCCATAGTAGGCCGCCGCGGTGTCATAGTCGGAGCTGTAGATCTGCCAGGTGTTGCTCGGCCAGGCAGGGTGCGTCATCCAAAGCAGGCGACCGCTATTGCGCGTCCATAAATGCGCGTTGAAGCCCTCGAAGATCGCGCGGTACGAGACGTAGTCCATCAATTGGGCTTTGCGTTCGAAATCCTCGAGGCTGCGTGGCGCACCGTATTGGCGGTCGAGGGCGGCCATGAAGGTTTTCGTGTCGCCGTTGCCGCCGAAGTGCCAGTCGTGGTAGGCATAGGTGTCGTTAAGCGGCCAGCGGTCGGCCGCCGGGATCATGGCGCGCACCGAGTCGAGCGAGGCGAGCGAGGGTGTGCCCACCTCGACGGCGAAACCTCGGGCGAGCGTCGTGAAGTACGCGGCGGGCGGGCGGTAGTTGTACGGCCCGCTGACCTGCAGGTTCACCGAGTTCGAACTCGGCGTGTAGTAGCGGGTACCGTCGAGTTTCGCGACCAGAGCGGCCATGCCGTCGTTCAGGATCGGCGGCGGCACCCCCTCGTTGCGGCCGATCCAAAGCGCGATCGACGGATGATTGCGGTAGCGGCTGATCACGTCGCGTACGTTGGCGAGGAACAGCGCGGGATCCTGCGGTTCCAGCTGGAAATTCTGCGTCGAGATCCAAAAATCGTTCAGGACGAGAAAGCCATATTTGTCGGCGAGATCATAGAAGACACCCTCGGTGTTCTGGCCGAGCCAATTGCGCATGATGTCGAGGTGCGCGGCATGCTCCAGCCGGAAATAGGGCTCGAGCCTGTGTCGGCCGATGCGCTTGAGATCATCGTCCATGCCCCAGTTGCCGCCGCGCGCGGCGATGCGCACGCCGTTGACGCGGATCACGAGATACGGTGCGAGTGTGCTGGCTGGCAAAGTGCGCACGGCCGGCGAATGCTCGCCGGCGGCGCTCAGAGACGCGGCCCAGCCGTTCGGCGTGCGTTTGATCGCGCGATGGCGCACGTCGATGAGTCGCGCGGCGCGCGCATTCGCGAGCGAGGGATTGAACTCGACCCGTCGCAAACGGCCTTCGCGGTCGAACAGAGAGAGTTCGTAGGTTAGTTCGCGCATCCCGAAATTCAGCGACTTGCGGTCGGAGAGCCGTGTCGCGTGATAGACCGCGATATGCAGCCGGTGGAGCGTCGCCGGACCGTAGCCGTTTGGCCACCAAAGGCGCGGGTGGGGGACGCGAAGTTGCGCAAATTCGCCCGGTGAGAAGCGCACCGTTGTCACCCCGGGAGGCAGCGTCAGCGAGCGCTGCACGGTGACTGAGTCGAAGCGCGCCTTCACGGTTGCGGCAAGCGGCCGTCCGGCCATGTTGCGGACGGGCACGGCGATCGAGACGTCGGCAACGTCGCGTCGTGGCAGCGGCAGAATGGTCTTCACCCGCGGATCGAGGATGCGCAACGCACCGCTCGCCGCCAGTGTGACCGGCTGCCACAGGCCGATGTCGCGGTCGCGGATGCCTGGAATCCAGTCCCAGCCTCCGGTCGCGATGAACGTCGGCCCGTCGAGCGCAAGTTCGCCTCCGTTCAGGCCGGGACCTGCGGCAACCGACTCTTCGTGGGGAATGCCGGGATGCGGCGGCGGCACGATGCGCACGGCCAGTGCGTTCAGGCGTCCGGGGCGTACGAGGTGCGTGACGTCGAATACGCCGCGGATGAACGCGCCCGTGATCGTGCCAAGCCGGGTGCCGTTGAGCCAGACCTCGGCGCGGTAGTTGATGCCGAGGAAGGTGAGCGTCAGATGACGGCCGCGCAACGCGCCGGGCGCGCCGAACACGCTGCGATACCAGTAATCTTGGTGCGCCAATCGCTCCGGGATCGCGAGGTTGTTGAGGCCGTAATTCGGGTCCGGGTAGACGCCGCGTGCGATCAGCGTCGTGAGCACGGTGCCGGGTACGACCGCCGGATACCAGGGCTTTGCGTCGGCCGGATAGTCGACGGACGAAAGACGCGCGCCGCCCGGATCCCGCGCGCGCGGCGCGGCGACCCGCAGGCTCCAGTTCGAAACCGTCCAGGTGTGCGCGCCGGCGGGGTCGAGAGCCGTCGATGCCGGGGGCGGTGGGGTCGCGATCGGCGCCGATGGCGCGCTGTGAGCGTGCGGCAGCGTCCAAGGATCCTGGGGTTGATCAAGCCCGATCCACTCGCGCTTCTGCACGGCCCAACCGACCCCGACGTGCCTGAACTCGATCAGTCCGAAAGCCGGTGGTGCCGCCGCGAGTGCGCCGATGCGCGCCGCGCTGAGCGCGTGCTGGTGCACGCTCCACAGCGCCAGTTTGCCGCCGAAGTGATTGACCGTGAGGTGCTTACCGACAGGCGCCGCCCGGGCCGACAAGGGCGACGGTGCGGGTGCGAGTGCGATGCGTGCCGCAACCGCAAGGGTTTCGTCGCTGCGCTCGGCAACCTCGTTTCCGCCCACATAGAGGCGCGCGGTGCGGCCGTCGTAGGTCGCCATGACCGCCGTCCAGTGTCCGGGGGCAATGGCTGCTGAACCGACCAAGCGTATGCCCGGACCCAGCACGAGTTGCGCGTGTCCGTTGCGAAGTTCCAGGCCGCGCCACGAGCGGCTTGCCAGTTCGCCGATGGCCGTGAGGATCTCGGTGCCGCGTTGCCGCCGCCGCCAGTCGATCCAACCGCCGATTGACCAGGGTGCTGCGGCTGAAAGCAGTCGCGCGTCGGGCGCAAGTTTGCGCTGCAGGCCGATTCCGCCCGCGAGGAAAGCCGCGTTGTAGGGACCGAGATTCTCCGAAGGCGACGGGTTCATCGTTCCGGAGGCGCTCGCCCATGCCACGGATGACAACGCAATCAATCCGACGAGGCCAGACATCCGACAAATCACACTTTTAACGCTGCGTTTACAGCAGCTTCTACGTAGCGCCATGGTCTCCCCTTCGCGCGTCGTCGTGACAACGCTGTCATTTTATCGTAACCCGATAATCGATCCTAGGACAGTCTGAGGTTTCTGTCTCGTTGATCGCCGCATTGGCCCGCGCCATCCGCATTCGTGGTGGTACGCACTCCTCGGAAGGCACCAGGGGAGGCGTTGGCAATGCTCATCGTGGCTTTCGGATGGATAAGCCAAAGCGGTCCCGGTGCATGTGGCGTGTAAACCTCAGTGGTGTCCTGGTTGTTCGAACGACGCCATCGGGCATCGCCATTTTCACGCATCGAGGCGTCCGTCATCCTGCGGATCAGGGGAGAATGTGATTTCCACCGTGTTCATCGAGATATCGCTGATCGGCGTGTTTCATCGTGCCGCCAGCTCGGTGGCGCGACGTGCTTCGGGGCAAAAATGCGCAATATTTAGCCATTTCGTTCAATCCATCGTCAGGTCGCGAATTTCATTGCAGGTGCCGAAGTCGTGCGGGGCCGTCTGCGCTGCCACAGGAGTGTCGCGCAGGCGTTCAGGGCAATAAATGCAAACAAATGTATTTAATCGTTGACTTTCGGCTCGGGCCGGCGTTAGCCTCTGCGCAACATCACCCGGGGCGCCAGTCCCGGGATGGTGCGGGAACGGAGCGCCGACGCCGATGCTCAGCGATCCATGTCGGGAGCGCAGAGCAGCGTCGCCGAGCATTCGGCGCCGGAATCGAAAAATAGTTTTGATCGGGGGGAGTTCATACCATGTCGCATCGTCAGGAAAAGCGCGCCCGTAAGTTTATTCGTTTGGCTGTGATGACAGCGGTGTCATTCGACGCGTCCCTCGCAAGCCACGCGCTGTTGGCGGACGCGCCTGCGCCCGCCCACACGCAGAGCGCCAAAGCGGGCGCGAGCGCGGATCAGTTGACCGAAATCGTCGTCACCGGCTACCGCGAATCGCTGCAGAACGCGCTCAACATCAAGCGAGCGTCTTATTTGCCGGTTGAAGTGATCTCCGCCGAGGACATCGGCAAGATGCCCGATCAGAACGTGGCGGAGTCGCTACAGCGGCTCGCCGGGGTACAGATCGACCGCGGTGCGCAGGGCGAGGGCACGCAGGTGTTGATCGACGGCCTGCGGCAGAACCTGACGACCTTGAACGGCGATCTGTTCCTCACGGGCAAGGAATTCTACGTGTCCGGCGAGGGTTCCGGCGGCGGTGCTGGCGGCAACTCGCAGTACGGTTCGCTCGAAGGCGTGCCGAGCGAACTCGTGACCGGCATCGAAGTGTTCAAGAATCCGGACGCGGCGATGACCGAGGGTGGTCTCGGCGGCACGATCGACTTGAAGACGCGTGACCCACTCGCCGGCCGGGACGGTCTCTCGCTCGGCGGCAATTTCCGTGAATCGACGGCGGACGGCACGTCGGCCAAATTACCGGCGGGCGTGCTCGTCGGATCGTACAAGGTCGGTGATCGCCTCGGTTTCACCGCGAGCGTGTCCTTCGACAACGAGAAGACACACACCAAGGAGTTCCAGGACCAGAACCGCGCCGCGTGGCTGACGACCAATTCGGCGACCGGTCCGTACACCGGCGCCTTGACCGCTGCGGGAATCACCACGCTGCCGAACGGCCAATACTACATCGATCCGCAGCTCGCCTATTTCACCGACATCATCGACTACCGCAACGACAAGGGCGCCTCCCTCGGTGTCAAGGCGCGCATCACGGACAGCATCACCTCGCGGCTGAATTGGTTCCACTCGGAAGAGGACGACAGCAATTACAGCTACAGCGACAAGGCCTGGTTCAACGGCTCCGGCCAGTCATCGGGGAGCCTGATCCCCGGCATCGATCCGACCCAGCCGTATTCGATCGACAGCAACGGGGTCGTGCAGAACGCGACCTTCAACGCGAACGGCGCGGAGACCGCCACCCTCTACCAACAGAACATCGCCAAGGCCGACAATTTCCAATGGGTCACGCGATTCGACAATGGTGGCCCGGTGCGCGGCGTGCTCGATGCCGCCTATTCGCGCGCGACATCGAATTACCAGGCGGCCCAGGCCGACGTCGAGCATGGACTGTACCTCACGAGTGCCGGCGTCGCGACCGCACCGGCCGCGCCCGGCTGCAACAACGGCTCCTCGACCTGCGCGCCGCCGGCGCCCGGCAGCCACGGCTATGAGTTTACCTACTCGAACGGGGGCACCTCTGGACTGCCTTCGGTGAGCTACCTGTCGCCGTATGCTGATGTCCTCAACAATCCGAACTACACCACGTTCAAATCCAACTGGGCGTGGGCGAACCTCACCAACAACCGGGAGTTCTCGGTGCGCGGCGCCTTGAAATGGAACCCTCAGTTCATCAAGGACGTGCCGGCGACGATTACCGCGGGCGTGCGCTATGCCGGCCGGGACGTCCGGCAAACATTCGGCCGCTACTTGATCAACGGCACCCAGCCGGGCGGCGCGATCGCGGGTGGTCAGACCGGCTGCAACTCGGTCAGTGCGCCGAACACCTGCGGACCGTGGCTCTATTACCAGGATCCGGGTTACGGCACGCCGAACATTCCCTATTCCACGGCCTTATCGAACCCGGGCCTCGGCGCGACATTCCCGAACTTCGCGGTCGGCAACATTCTCGTCAAGAATCCGGCCACGGGAGGGATGACCGATCCGTCGACCTACCTGCAGCAAGTCTGGGCGGGCGCCGGCGTGACCAACACGACCGAGCAGTTCTTCGTCGATCAACTCAGTTCCTTCAGTGTCGCGGAGCGCACCACGGCGCCGTACTTCATGGTCGATCTGGGCGGACCGTCGAGCCCGTTCCACTCGAATTTTGGCGTGCGCGTCGTCACCACGAATCTGACGATCGACAACGGCCAGTCGGCGCTGTCGCCGACCTACTATGGCACCGCCTCGTGGAACGGCGTCGATTCGAATGTCGTCCCGGTGCGCACCACCCGCAGCTACACCGACGTGTTGCCGTCGTTCAATTTCGTTCTCAATCTGTCCGAAACGCAGAAGGTCCGCCTTAGCGCGGCGCGGGTCGTGGCCCCGCAGGACCTGTTCGAGCTCGGCGTCGGCAATTCCTACAATTTCACGCGTAACAGCAACCGTTTGAACCCGACCACCGGCCAGTTGGGCGGCTTCGAGTTCATCAACGGCGCCTCCGGCAACACGCAGCTCGACCCGTACCGCGCCTCGCAATTCTATCTGTCGTACGAGGACTACTTCGCACCCGGGTCGATCGCGAGTCTCGCGGGCTTCTACAAACAGGTCGACAATTTCATCGAGGTCCAGCAGGTTTCGACCTTCGTCAAGGACGACTTTGGGGGCGACACCGGCTACATCACGAAACCGGTCAATGCCGGACAGGGCAAGATCTACGGCCTCGAGGCGACGGCCGACTACGCGTTCGGCGACTCGATCGCCTCCTGGTTGCGCGGCTTCGGCGTCGCCGCCAACTACACCTATTCGAAATCCGAGGCCAACAACTCGACCACCTCCTTCTCGTACGACTCGGCGATACCCGGGGTTTCGTTGAATGCCTTCAACGGCACGTTGTACTACGAGCGCTTCGGTTTCTCGGCGCGCATGTCCTACACCTGGCGTGACCGGGCGGTGAACGACTCGCTCGTCGGTGCGACCTTCACCTTCCCCGATCAAAACGGGGTCGAGAAGACCTATCAGGTGTTCTCGGCGCCCTACGGGCAGCTCGACGGACAGATCGGCTACGACTTCAACAAGCACATCGGCGTGTTCGTCTCGTTCCAAAACCTGACGAACTCGGTGCAGCATACCTATCTGCAGTTCCCGAACCTGCCGTTCACCTACGACGCCAGCGGGCGGCGTTTCTTCGTCGGCATCCGGGGAAAGCTGTAACAGGCGCTGGCCGCAGCCGCCGCACCGCCGCCTCTCGATTCCAGTCGGGCGGCGGCGCGGCGGGCCGCGTGGGGCTTACATGATGATGGACGACAGGCGGATCCGGCACATCGCGATCGTTGGCGGCGGCACCGCCGGCTGGCTGGCGGCGGCCGTTCTCGCCCGCTCTCTGCCGGGTGTCGGCTGCCGCATCACCGTCGTCGAGTCCCCTGACATTGCCCCGGTCGGCGTGGGCGAGGCGACCATACCGCCGATCATCGACTTGTTGCGCCTGCTCGGCATCAACCAGGACGATTTCGTGCGTCATACCGGCGCCACCTACAAGCTCGGCATCAGGTTCACCGACTGGAGCCGGATCGGCTCGAGCTACTGGCATCCGTTCGGCACCTTCGGCACGGTGATCAACTTGCGTCCATTCCATCATGCCTGGCAGCGCGCCAAGCAGGAGGGGCGCGCGCCCGACTTCATGGATTTCAGTCTCTGCGCGGCGCTCGCGCAGGCGGGTAGATTCCGATTCCAGGATCCGGCGGCACCGGGACCTGTCGCGGGCCTGCGGCACGCGTTGCACTTCGACGCGAGCCTGGTCGCGAAGTACTTCAGCCGATACGCCGGTGTTCTCGGCGTCGTGCACCTCGAGCGTCGCGTCGTCGATGCGACGCTGCGCGATAGCGGCTTGATCGAGGCTCTCGTCTTCGAGGATGGATCGCGGCTGGAAGCGGATCTGTTCATCGATTGCAGCGGCTTTCGTGGAATTTTGATCGACCAGGTGCTACGCACCCGCTTCGTCTCGTGGGGTGACTATCTGCCCTGTGATCGGGCAATCGCCGCACCCACCGGAGCGGCGACGGCGGCGCAGGGCAGGCCGCCATTCACCGAGGCTCGAGCCGGCGCGGCGGGCTGGCAGTGGCGGATTCCCCTGCAACATCGCATGGGCAACGGTTACGTGTACTCGAGCGCCCATGCGAGTGATGAGTCGGCGTGGCGGGATTTTCATGCCGCGCTCGACGGCGAGCCGCTCACGGAACCGCGTGTGCTGCGCTTCGTCGCCGGTCGGCGCGAGCTTTTTTGGAACCGAAACTGCGTCGCCCTCGGCCTCGCCTCCGGCTTCCTCGAACCGCTCGAGTCGACCAGCATTCACCTGGTGATGAGCGGGGTGTACAAGCTGCTCGAACACTTTCCGGATCGGTCATTCGCGACGGCCAACATCGATTCGTACAACGCCGAGCTCTGCGTCGAAATGGAAGCGATCCGCGATTTTCTGATCCTGCACTATGCGGGCACCGGACGCGACGACAGCGCGTTCTGGCGCTATTGTGCGCACATGCCGCTGCCTGCGAGTCTTGCCGCGCGAATCGAACTTTACCGGCAGACCGGACGCGTGCGCGGCAAATCCGGCGAGCTGTTCAGCGACCTGAGCTGGTTTTACGTGTTTGACGGACTCGGCATCGAGCCGCTGGCGTATGACCCGCTGATCGATGTGGTGCCGAAGGGTGCTTTCAGCGAGATTCTCGCCGCCCTTGGTCGCGACACGCGGGCGGCCGTGGCTGGCGCGCCGACCCACGAGTCGGTCCTCGCCGCACTGACGCGCGATGCGGGCGCTGGCGCGGGCGCGGTCGCGGCCCGGGGGCGATGAACGTGGCGGGTTCCTTGTATGGCGGCGTCGAGCTCGGCGGCACGAAGTGCGTCTGCATACTTGGCACCGGGCCCGACGACGTGCGCGAGCAGGCGGTCGTGGCCACCGGCCGCGATCCGGTCGATACGCTGGCGAGAATCGAGACCATCCTGCATCGATGGGTCGGGCAGCACGGTCCGATCGATGCGCTCGGCATCGCCTCCTTTGGTCCAATCGATCTCGTGCGTCTCTCGCCCACCTATGGCAGCATCCGCGCGACCGCCAAGCCTGGCTGGCGCGGTACCGACATCGCGTCCCGATTCGCCCATAGCTGCGGTGTGCCGGTCGGCTGCGACACCGACGTGAACGCCGCCGCGATCGCCGAAGGGCGCTGGGGCGCGGCGCGCGAACTCGCCGATTATGCTTACGTCACTGTCGGCACCGGTGTCGGTGTGGGTTTGATCGTCGATGGCCGGCCGCTCCAGGGCTTCAGTCACCCGGAATGCGGCCACATCCGAGTGGCACGCATGGCGCAAGACAGCTGGCCCGGTTCGTGCCCGTTTCACCGTGATTGCGTCGAAGGTCTGGCCTCGGGCGGCGCGATCGCGGCGCGTGCGGGGCGGGCACCGGAGACGCTGAGCGACGATGACGCGGTTTGGGAGTACGCTGCGGACGCGCTGGCGCAATTGCTGCATACGCTGATGTTGACGGCCGCTCCCCGGCGAATTCTGGTAGGAGGGGGCGTCGCCACCGCCCGTCCGGGATTGTTGCCGCTGATCCGCCGTCGCTTGACGCGTAGTCTGGGCGATTACCTGGATCTTGACGAGCTGGTCGGTGCGATCGATGCCTACGTCTGCGCACCAGGCCTCGGCGGGCGTGCGGGGCCGCTCGGCGCGCTCGCGCTCGCCGTCGACGCGGCCGACCGCTAGCGAGGGAGTGAGGACATGCGGCACGAATCTCGGAACCCGTATCCGTGGCGGCGCGATGCGCAGCCGGGGCCGGAGCTCGCCGGCACCAATCTGGCGCGCGCCGGGGATCACAACCAGCGTGTGACCTTGCACGCGATCCGGGTGAACGGACCCGTCACCCGCCACGAGCTGTCCGAGCAGACCGGCTTGACGCCGGCCGCGATCGCGAACATCACGGCCCGCTTGTTGAAGAACCGATTGATCCTGGACGCCGGGCGCCGGCGCGGTCAGCGCGGCCAGCCGGCGAGCAAGTTCGTCGTCAATCCGGACGGCGGATTCTCGATCGGCCTGAACGTCGACCGGGACCACGTCACGCTGGTCATCGTCGATTTCGCCGGGCGGGCGCGCGCGCGATCCTCCCGCGAAATTGCATTCGCCCAGCCGGTGACGCTGCGCGAATTCTTCCGGCGTTCGGTCGGTCATCTGCTCGCCAAGTCAGCCATCGATCGCGCGCGGCTGGTCGGCATCGGCATCGCGTTTCCGGATGACATCGCGCGCGCGCATCTGCCGGATCAACCGCAGGAATATGCGGCCTGGAGCAATGTGCGCGTGGACGATCTGCTCCGCGACGTCCTGGGCATCCCGATCTTCATCGAAAACGACGCGGCTGCTGCGGCGATCGGCGAGATGCAGTTTGGCGCGGGCCACAAGTTTCGCACCTTCTTCTATCTGCTCGTGACGGCGGCGCTCGG
Organism: Steroidobacteraceae bacterium; assembly: GCA_013044085.1. GTDB lineage: Bacteria > Pseudomonadota > Gammaproteobacteria > Steroidobacterales > Steroidobacteraceae > Bog-1198. The sequence continues at coordinate 14,719 of JABEVI010000014.1, read as the reverse complement.
CGGCGGCCTCGTCATCGACGGCCATTATTTTCGCGGCGCCACCGGGCGCAGCGGTGAGATCGGCTTGTTGCGCGGACCTGCCGGTGTCGGCGAGCGGGCGCAGCTGCAGAAAATCGTCTCGCTGTCGAATCTATGCCGGATGCTTGCGGTCGGCGGCCACCGGATCGCCTCGCCGGCCGGTCTTGCAAGACTCGAGCCGGGTGCGCGCGCGATCGTAACTCGCTGGATCGATGAGTCGAGCGCGGCGATGGTCGAACCTCTTCTCGCGGTCAACTGCCTGATCAATCCGGAGGCGATATTGATCGGTGGTCGTCTGCCCGGGGGGCTGATCGATCAGCTTGCCGCGGCTCTGAATCGCAGGCTCGCCGATCATGCAGGACAGATCCCCGCGGTCGCGCCGGTGCAGCGGGCGCAGCTTGCCGACGATGCGCCGGCGGTCGGCGCCGCGATTCTGGCATTCAACGCCCGGCTGCTGCCGCTGCGCGACGCTTTGTGGAAGCCCGGGTGAGCGCCAGCGGGGAATTCGCCGCCCATGCGCGTTTGAGGGCGGCGCGTGCCCACCTCGTCGACTGGCTGGTTGCAGCCGTGTATCCGCTCTGGGCGCACCTCGGCATCGATCGGGTCGGCGGCGGTTTCGTCGAGTGTCTGCATCAGGATGGCAACGCGCCAAACGTCGCACGGCGCGCCCGTGTTCCGGCACGCCAGATTTTCTCCTTCGCGCAGGCGCCTCGCTTTGGCTGGGAGGGTGATGCGGGCGGTATCGTCGCGCGGGGGCTCGAGGACTTCGTCGGCCGCTATCGCCGGTCCGACGGCTTGTTCCGGACTTTGGTTGCGGCCGATGGCACGGTAGTTTGCGACGACGCATTGCTCTATGACCAGGCCTTCGCTCTGCTCGCGCTCGCGGCGGCGGCGACTTGCGGTGACGCCGGCGTCTGCGAACGCACCGCCGTCGACCTGCGCGAGCGGATCGGGGCGTGCTTCCGGACCGCGGACGGCGCCTTCCGGTCGACCGATCGGGCCGACGATGCGCGCGAGGCGAATCCACACATGCACCTGCTCGAGGCCTGCCAGACGTGGGCGCGGATCGGTGCGGATCCCGGGTGGGCGAGGTGGTGTGGGGCGTTGACCGACCTGGCACTGCGTCGGTTCGCCCACGCCCCGAGCGGCGCTTTCGGTGAGTCATTCACACACGACTGGCGGCGCACACCGGGGCCGGCCGGCTCACGGATCGAACCGGGTCATCAGTTCGAGTGGGCCTGGCTGTTCCTGCGCCATGAACCGCCCGCGGAAACGACCCGTGTCGCAGCGCTGCGTCTCTACGCGATCGGCGCACGCCATGGGGTCGTCGAGGGCGTTGCCGTGGACGCCTGTGACGCGGATCTGCGTGTCACATCGCGAGGAGCGCGCCTCTGGCCGCAAACGGAACGACTGAAGGCGGCGCTCGCCGCGGCGATGCTGACGGGCGATGAGGATCTGTGGTTGGCGGCGGCCGACGCCGCCGAGTCTCTTGTCCCGTATCTGGCGACGCCGATACCCGGGCTGTGGTTCGACTTTCGCACGCCGGCGGGGGCTTATCCGCCGACACCGGCGCCCGCGAGTTCGCTGTACCATCTCGTCGGTGCGATCGGCGAACTCGACGCGGCGATGAGCGCAGCTCAACCTCGCGGCGCGAGTTCCGGATAGAACGGCCGCATCACCTGTTTCGGCGTGCGGTCGACGGTGAACAAGCCCCAATGCTTTTCAGGTTCGAGCGGATCGGGCGAGCCTTTCCAGGGCTCGTCGAACGCCTCGAACACGAATGTCAGAATGCCGGCCGCGTGCGTCCAATCCATCAAGTCCGCGAAGTAAATCGCCTGAAACTCCTCCGAGGAATTTTGTGGCTGTATGCCGCGGCCGTTCGAATTCGTGGCCCATCCGGCCTCGGTGATCACGACCGGCTTGGACGGGTACAGCGCGGCGACACCGTCATAGTTCTGCCGGCTGTAGTTCACCGCCTCGTGTATGTGCTTGTACTCCCAAACCGGATAGGTGTGCACGGAGAGAAAATCCAGTTCGGGCACCAAGTCGCGCAGCGTATCGCGCCACGGCACGTAATTTTCGCAAAATGTCACCGGTTGCACGACGCCGCGTTTGACCCGGCGAACGTGCTCGATCATGCGCGGCACCGGCACGAAATGATCGGTCCAGCCGACGGTCGACTCATTGCCGACCGCGACCGAGAACACGATGTCCTCGTAGCGCCCGGCGAGATCGATCAGCCGGCCGATTTCGGCGTCGTTTTCGGCGTGATTCGCCTCCAGCACTTGCTCCGCGTAGGTGCCACCCCACGGGCAGCCGAAATTATTCATCTCGGCGGCGAGGTAGGCGCCCAGCATGACCTTAAAGTCGAGCCGCTCGGCGCGTATGACCTCCAGCACCCGCAGCGCGTGGGGGCTGCAATCATAGAGCCGAATGAGCCGCCAGCGCCTTTTCAGGATCAGCAGATCTTCACGGATCTCGGCAAGCGACGGATAGATGCGCTCGCCCGGACTTTGGCCGCGCCGGTAGCCGGAATAGCAAATCGCGTCGCCCGTCGGCAGAGTCAGCATCTAGGGCCTAACGTCCGCGGGCGTGTCAACGATACTTGGCGATGCCATCCCGGTCCCACAATCCCCAGTACGCGCCGACGTCGCCCTCGATCCCGGCCTTCCAGGCTTCGTCGAACGCGGCGAAGTAGAACAACTCGATCCCGTCACGCGCAGCCCATCGACAGGTGTCGATGAAATAGCTGATTGCGCCTGCGGCCGAGGGAATGGCGCCGTGAAAGGCGGTGCCGGTTTGCGGCCAGCCGGTTTCGCTGATCACGACGCGCTTGCCGGCGGCCACCGCGACCGTGCGGCGGTACATCGACTGCATGTAAGTGATCGCCTGAGGCAGCGGGCAGCCCTCCCAAAAGGGATAGCAATTGGTGAAAAGGACATCGCACTCAGCGGCGACTCGAGGATGTTCTTCGAACAGATAATAGGCATCGACGTAGCCCACCGGAACATCGGGCACCGCTTCCTTCACGCGCCGCAGATGGCCGATCAGTTCGTCCTCGGACAAGTCCTCGCGCAGCAGCACTTCGTTGCCGACGGCGAGCAAATCGGCGTGTCCGGCGCGGGCGACGGCGATCGCGCCTTCGATCTCGCGTTCGTTGATCCGTGGATCGGTTCCTAGCCATGCGCCCACCAGGGTCTTCAAGCCCATCTCGTGCGCGATGCGCGGAGTCTGTTCATGCCCATCGGTGCACGAGAAGCTGCGGATCCACTTCGTGTACGGCCTGATGATCGTCAGTCGATCACGGATCTGCGCCCCGCTGACCGCATCCCCCGGCGCCTGCCCGCCGATGTAGGGGCTGAAGCAAAAGCCGTGGATGCGTGCGCGCAATATCGCGTCGAGTTCGCCGGTCAGCGCGTCGAACTCCGCCGCGTTCGGCGCGTTGCCGGCAGTGCCGGTTCCTGGGGTCGTGCCGTCGGCCCAAGGTGCCCTGTCATCAACGCACGATCCTTCCATCCAGCGCTTTGACATCGTTGACACGCCTCAGCTGCGGCTGTGGGCACGTTGGTAGGGTAGGCGCCCGGCACCGCGTGTCCCGGCCCCGCCGTAGCCGCCTACCCGGTCGTAGACGCGGACGTAGTCGACGACCAGTTCGGCCGGGAATTTAGTGGCGGCGTTCGGCACGCCGGGAAAGTCGCCGCCGACGGCCACGTTCATGATGATGTAGAACGGTTGATCGAACGGCGCCGGCCAGGGATTCAAGTCCGCAGCGCGCCGCGCCTCGATGCCGTGTTCGTCGCGAAGCGCGCTGCAGCTCCACCAGAAGGACTGCCGCGCCCAGACCTTACCGTCTACGAGCCAGCGTATCTCGCCCGGCTCCCACTCGACCGCGTAGACATGAAAGTCGGCGACCGTGCCGCCATGCTCAAATGCGTGCACGTGGGTGACGAGCGAGCGCTTTGGCGAGGTGGAACCGAAATGCAGGCTGCCGAGGTATTCATGCGGCCGCTCGCCGGCAATCTCCATCACGTCGATTTCCCCCGAGGCCGCCCAGGCGCCGTAGGCATCGTCCTGCGGCAGGAGCCAGATCGCAGGCCACAGGCCCTTGCCGTGCGGCACCTTGGCGCGAAACTCGAATTTGCCATAGCGCTTCGTGAAAAGCGGTGAACCGTCACGCCGCCGCGTCTTGATGCGCGCCGACGTGTAGCCGCAGCCGTGCAGGGATTCCTGCAGCGCGCGAAGATGCAATTTGCCATCCTTGACGCACAGGTTCGACGCATCGTTGGTGTAGTACTGCAGCTCTTCGTTGCCCCAGCCGGGCACCCATTCGTGTCGCTTGTAATCGAAGAAGCCGTTGCCGATGTCGGCATCCCACTTCGTACGGTCGAGGCTATCGCCGTCGAACTCGTCGCGCCAAACCAGCCGCCAACGGACCGAGTCCGCGGCCGATGCGCGTCGTCCGACCTTTGCCTTGACTTCACGTGCCATAGGAGCCATCCCCTCAGCGAGCGCCCGCCGACGACCCGGCGCCGGCGTCAGCTTCCAATGAGAAAATCGCGATACCACAAGGCGCTGTCCTTGACGGTGCGCCGCTGGGTCGCGTAATCGACATGCACGATCCCGAATCGTTTCGAATAGCCATCGGCCCATTCGAAATTATCCAAAAGACTCCAGACGAAATAGCCGCGTACGTCGACCCCGGTGTCGAGGGCGTCGGCGAGCGCGGCAATGTGCGAGCTCAAATAGCGGATCCGATCCGGATCGGCGACGCGTCCGTCGATGAGCGCGTCCTTGTACGCAGCGCCGTTTTCCATTATGTAGACCGGCGGCAGGTCGTAATCCGCGTGCAGACGCCTAAGCAACTCCGACAGTCCGGCGGGGAACACTTCCCAACCCATGTCGGTGACCTCGCGCCGTGGTTCGCAACCGTCCTTCGATTCGCCGGTCGCCGCGACACTGCGCGTGTAATAGTTGATACCGAGGAAGTCGAGCGGCTGCCTTACCGCGTCCATGTCGCCGTCCTGGATCTGCGGCGCGTCCGCACCCAGGTGCTCGATGACGTCGGCGGGATAACTGCCGGTTAACAGCGGATCCATGTACCAACGAATGATCAATCCGTCGTCGAGCCGCGCCTTGGCGTGATCCGTTTCGGAATCGGTTGCCGGATGAATCGGGGACTGATTGAGCACGATTCCCATGGGCGCACGGCAACCGGCCGCGCGCATGGCCTGCACGGCACGGCCGTGGCTGACCAGCAGATGGTGCGAGACCTGCATCGCGATGCGGCGGTCCTTCCCGCCCGGAGCGAAGATGCCCGCTTCATGCCCGAGAATCGCCACCACCCATGGTTCATTGTGGGTCGCTATCGAGGCGAGGCGGCCGCCCAGACGGCGCACGACCTCCGTGGCATACGCGGTGAAGCGATCGATCGTGGCGCGGTTCATCCAACCGCCCTGCGATTGCAGGGCCTGGGGCAAGTCCCAGTGGTAGAGCGTTGCGTGCGGGGCGATGCCGCGGCGGAGCAGGCCGTCGACGAGGCGCGAATAAAATTCGAAGCCGCTTTCGCTGAAAGCACCCTCGCCGAGGGGTTGAACCCGCGGCCAGGAGATTGAAAATCGATAGGCGCGCACGCCCAGGCTGGCGATCAGATCCAAATCGCTTTCATAAAGGTGATAGTGATCGCAGGCGACGTCGCCGCTGCTGGCGTCGCGAATCGCGCCGGGCCGCCGGCAGAATTCGTCCCAAATCGAATCGCCCCGGCCATCCTCGCGGGTGGCGCCCTCGATTTGGTAGGCGCTCGTGGCCACGCCCCAAACGAAGTCCGCGGGAAAGCGCTTCGCGAGCCCGCGTGCGTCGCCATGCGTATCCGGCACGTTCAATTCCAAGCTGTCACAGTCCTGCGGTCTGACGCCAGCGTCGCAACCCAAGTGAACGCGACGAGCCGCCGCGCGCCGCGCGAGTGATTCGACACCATGGAGGTCGTCATCGCCTGTTCCTCAGAGGATCCGAAAAAAGCCGTGTTGCATGGCCGGACGCGATACGCATTTTTATGCGTTTGGCGCCTGCATTTCCTTGGTTAATTTCTTGAAGCGCAAGAAAGCGCTTTCATCATAATTATTTAGCGCTGCGCGCGCACCGATTGTCAAGTGCCGGCGTGGTGCGGCGGCGATTCCCTCCGGCGGCTCGGCGTGCCACGGAGATGCCGCGGTTGACACGCCGCCGTGCACCTGTGCTATAAGGAAAACTGAAAGCGCTTTCACAGAGCGATCGTCCGGCGGTGCAAGCCGCTGGATGGAACTCGCCGCAGAACGGTCGAAGAATTATCAATTGGGGGGGTGGCATCTGATGAGATTGTTCAAAGGTTTCGCATCTTTCGCGCTCGTTTGCGGCGCGGCCTTTTCGCTCGCCGGATGCGGCGGTTCCTCAAATCAAACAGCTTCCCAGCCCACGGTCACCGGCATCACCGTGGCGCCAACCTCAACGTCCCTCGCGCCCGGGCAGACCCAGGCCCTGACGGTGACCGCGACCGAGAGCTCGGGAGCGACCGTCCCGCTGACCGACGGACTGACCTTCACCTCGGACAACACCGCCGTCGCGACGGTGAGTGCCACGGGTGTCGTCACCGCGGCCAGCACGGCCGGAACGGCCCACATCGCCGTCACCGCCGTCGTCGGCGTCAACAACGTCGTGACGGCACCGACCCCCGCGACGATCGTCGTGTCGATACCGCTCACCTCGATCGCCCTGTCGCCCCTGAGCGCCACGATTGCGGCGGGCGCCACGCAGCAACTCACGGTGACTGGCACGTACGCAAACAATTCGACGGCCGTCCTGCCCGCCTCGGGAGAGACCTTTGCCTCGTCAGACACGACGGTCGCAACCGTCGACGGCACCGGACTCGTCACCGTTGTGGCGAACGCGACGCCCGGCAAGACCGCGACGATCAGCGCCACGGACACCGCCTCGAAACTGACGACGTCGACCGCGAACTCCACCGTGATCACGGTTGCTGCTCCGCCGCCGACATTGGCGTCGATCGCGCTGTCGCCGCTCACGGCGAACGTTGTCGCCGGCAAGACCGTGCAACTGAGCGTGATTGGAACCGAGAGCAACGGCACCACGACGCCGCTTCCGGCGAGCGGTGAGACCTTCACCTCGTTGAACCCCGGTGTGGCGACCGTCGACGCCACGGGCCTCGTGACGGTCGGCGCCAGTGCCACTCCCGGCCAGACCGCCACCATCACCGCGAAGGACACCGCCTCGGGTCTCGGGACCTCGACCGCCGACTCGACGGTCATTACGGTAGTCTCGCCGGTCGCCAGCGTAGGCAATGTGTATTCGAATGGTGCGCTGGACACCGGCGTAACCTTCGTCCCATTTGGCGGATCGGTGAACTCGCCGCTGCCGGCGGTTGATCCGACCACGCTGTTCACGGACAACACTCCGGCGCTCAAGATCGTCGTGACCGGGGCTGCGGGCGCCTATTCCGGCGGTGCATTCGTCGCGGCTGCGCCGCGCGATTTGAGCTCCTTCAATGCCCTGACTTTCTGGGCGAAGGCGAACAAGACGCAGAGCACGCTGAAGGTGCAGTTGGGCAACGACGGAGGCGCGGGCGCCAACGTCAATTACCAGGTCGAATCGATCGGCCTGCCGCTGACGACGAGCTGGCAACAGTTCGTGATTCCGCTGCCCGACCCGGCCAAGGCCAACGGCATCGACGGCTTGATTTCCTTCGCCGACGCGAACAACAACTACACGTTCTGGCTCGCCGACGTGCAATACCTTGCTGTTCCGGCCAGCGTGCTCGGGACGGGTACCGTGGCGGGCGACGGCTTTTCCGCGGTGGGACTGAACAACACGACCACGCCGCCGAGCCTGCTGGTCGCTTCCGGGAGTACCTTTCAGATCCCGAGCGGAACGAACAGTCTGACCTGGACCTTGGGCACGGGCATGCTGAACGGCAGCCCGGTGGTACCGCTGCCGAATGGTGGCAACCTCGACAACGACGCCTGGCGCTGGTTCACCCTGTCTTCGAGCACCACCAACGCGACCGTCAGCGTCGACGGCCTGATCAAGGGCGTGAGCGCGGGCACCGCGACCATCAAGGGCACGCTGGCAGGTGTGCCGATCCCCAACAATGTGCCGGTGACGGTGACCGCGCCGCAGAGTACGCCGACGACGGCGCCGGCCACGCCGACCGTTCCGGCGGCCAATGCGGTGGCGGTCTTCGACAGCAGCGGCGTTTACACTCCGCTCGCCTCGGTGAATCTGAACGAGAACTGGTGCGGTGGAGCGACCGAGGCGCCGTTCGCGATCCCGGGTACCACGCCTGCCCAGAGCGTCGCGCTCTACAACTGGTCGAATACCTGTGACGGCATCGGCTGGGAAGCAAACCCGATCAACGCGACTTCACTTGGGTTGACCAACTTCCACGTCGACCTGTGGTCGCCGACTGCCGGCCCGCTGACCTTGAGGCTGGTCGATGCGGGCGGTAGCCAGGGTAACTACACGGTGCCGGCGATCCCGGCGAATACGTGGACCTCGGTCGATGTGCCGTTGTCCTCTTTCACCGGGCTAACCGCGGAAACCGCGATTCAGCAGCTTGGTCTGATTGGTCCGGCCGGCTATACGGTTTACGTGGACAACATCTACCTGTACAAGGCTTCCTCGAGTGGCGGCGGTGGCGGGGCGACGGCGCCGACGGCATCGCCTCCCGCGCCGACCGCGACAACGAAGGCAGCCCTTTACAGTCCTACCTATGGGGCTACCGTTGCGGCGCCGGTCTGGTCGTATAATGTCGGCTTCTGCGGCGCGAACACCTACGCCCCTTACAGCATCAGCGGTGGGGACCAGGTGCTGCAATACGGCGTGAACTCCAGCGCACCGTGCTTCGCCTGGGCGGACAAGGCGGTCGGGGGATCGGTCGGCGCCAATATCGACGTTTCCGCCTTCAGCACCTTGCACGTCGACATCTGGACACCTGCGACACCACCGCCGGTCATCGACATCGGTGTCGTGGACTTCACCGGCAGCCCGATCCGTACCGATTACTACATCAGCTACGGCAGCGGTGTCGCTGCGGCCTGCGTCCCCTCGGCATGGTGCAGCCTTGAAATCCCGGTCAGCAGCGGTTCGCCGTTGTCACCCAACAAGGCCATCGGTCAGCTGCTGTTGGTTGCCCAGGCGACGAAAGGCAACAACATCACGACAGGCAGCTACACGTTCTACATCGATAATGTCTACTACCACTAGACGCCCCTAATGGCGTCGAGCTGAGCCCGCGGGGTCGGAGACCATGGCGTCTCCGATCCCGCCGGCAGGCTTCGGTCCTGCGAGCACTACGCAGCGGCGGTCTCACCTGGTATCGTGCGCAAAACCTAGGCCAGCTCGGCTTCTGGTGAATCGCCCTCGAACGCCGGGGATCGCTCTGAATATGCGCACGCCACAGGATCACCCCGACGAAGCGCCATGGACGCGCCGACTGCTGCTGCGCAAGCACTGGGTGTTCGCTGCCGCCGTGGGTATCGTGGCGGCGGTGACCGCCGCCGTCTGGATGTATGCGGCGGCGCGAAGCCCACCGCTCGTGCCGATTGCCGACCGCCGTTTCGTGCCGCTGGTGAGCACCATGATTCCGGGCCTGCGACCGGTGACCAGCCAAGTCCTCGTGACCGGCACCATTACGGCGCGCCACGACTTGCCGATCGGCGACGGCGGAGGGGCCGGGCGCATCGTCAAGGTCTATGTGCAGGTCGGCGATCAGGTCAAACGGGGCGAAGTTCTCGCGCGACTCGATGACTCGGTGCTCAAGCCACAGGTCGAGGAGCTCGCCGCCTCGCTCGCCAAGGCGCGCGCCCAGGCCGCGTTGTCGGCGGCCGACGAACGCCGCGCGATCGCCATCGGTCCCGATGGGGGCCTCTCAGCGCAGGACATCGAGAAGAGCCGGGCGACCGCGGCCATGGATGCTGCCAACGTGCAAATGGTCGCGGCGCAGTTGCGGCAGAAGCGCGCCCAGTTGGCGCTCACCCGTGTGCTCTCGCCGGCGCCCGGCATCGTGCTGACGCGGGATGCGGAGGTCGGCCAGATCGCGAGTCCCGGCGGCGCGGCGCTGTTCACCCTCGAGGAGGACGGTCAGGTCGAACTGCGCGGGCAGGTGGCCGAGCAGGATCTGGCCTCGCTGAAGATCGGCCAGCCCGCCGAGGTGCATCTAATCGGTTACCGACACGCGTTCCCGGGGTCCATCTGGCTGCTCGGCGCGACCATCAATCCGCAGACACGGCTCGGCGAGGTTCGCATCGCGCTGCAACCCAGTCCCGCGCTGCGCCCGGGATCCTTTGCACGGGCTGTCATCACCGAAAGCCACGCCGAGCGTCCGGTGGTGCCGCAGACCGCGGTCATGGCTTCTGCGGGCGGATCGTACCTGTTCATCGTCAATCACGACGGGCGCGTCGCACGCCGTAGCGTCGTGCTCGGTGGCGTGATCTCATCCGGCGTGGTCATCCGGAGCGGTTTGACCGGCACGGAGCGCGTGGTCACCCTGGCCGGCGGATTCCTGCAAAACGGCGAAGCGGTACGGGTGGCACCCACGAGGACACGAGGCTCGTGAGGCGGTTGTCAGCCTGGGCGATCCGGCATCCCTTGCCGCCGATCGTCGTGTTTGTGGTGCTGTTGTTCGTCGGTGCGACGGCCTTCGTGCGCCTGCCCGTCACGCTGAACCCGCACTTGTCATACCCGATCGTGTCGGTCACGGTCAATCAGCCGGGCGCGGCGCCCGAGGAAGCGCAGACCCAGATCGTGCGCCGGATCGAGGCGGCGGTCGCCGGCATCGGCAACATCCGCCACATCTTCTCGAAGGCTTACCAGGGCGGCGAGGAGACGGATGTTCAATTTCAGATCGGTACGCCGATCGACCGGGCCGTGTCCGAAGTCCGTGACGCGGTGACCCAGGTACAGGCGGACCTGCCGGCCGACATCCTTCCGCCCGTGGTGCAGCGGGTCAACGTCGACGGCGGGCCAATCGTGTACTACGCCGTCAGCTCCACCGACATGAGCGATCGGCGCATTTCCTGGTTCATCGACAACCAGATCACCAAGACGCTGCTCACCGTCCCGGGCGTGGCGCAGGTTTCCCGCTACGGTGGCGTGGACCGTGAAATCCGCGTCGAGCTCGACCCGTCCCGCATGCAGGCTCTCGGCATCACGGCGGCGCAGGTCAACCAGCAGCTGACCAACCTGAATGTCGATCTGCCGGGCGGTCGCGCCGATCTGGGCAACGGTGAGCAGACGATTCGCGTCCTCGGCGGTGCGCGCAGCGCCGGGCAGCTCGCGCAGACGCAGATTGCGCTGCCGAACGGGCGGGCCGCGCGTCTCGGCGACATCGCCAGCGTTCGCGACGGCGCGGCCGAAGTGCGCAGCATCGAGCTTTTCGACGGACGTCCGTCGATTTCCTTCGGAGTACAGCGCACTCAGGGCTCCTCCGACGTGTCGGTGCTGCAAGGCGTAGAAAAGGCGCTCGCCAAGATCCGCAAGGATAATCCGAACCTGCGGATCAACCAGACGTTCACCTCGGTTACCTTCACCAAGCTGATGTACCGCTCGGCGCTCGAGGCGCTGATCGAAGGCGCGCTGCTCTCGGTGCTGGTGGTGTGGCTGTTTTTGCGCGACACGCGTGCCACGCTGGTATCCGCGATCGCCATTCCCCTCTCGGCGATTCCGACGTTCGCGTTCATGTACTGGATGGGCTTCACGCTCAACCAGGTGAGCCTGCTGGCGCTCTCGCTGGTCTCCGGGGTGCTGGTCGACGATGCGATCGTCGAGGTCGAAAACATCGTGCGGCACAAGCGCATGGGCAAAAGCGCGTTGCAGGCGGCGCTCGATGCGGCCGATCAGATCGCACTCGCGGTGGTCGCGACGTCTTGCACCATCATTGCCGTGTTCGTGCCGGTGAGCTTCATGGGCGGCATCATCGGCCAGTATTTCAAGCAGTTCGGTTTGACGGTCGCCGCGGCGGTGTTTTTCTCCCTGCTGGTCGCGCGCCTGCTGACGCCGGTCATCGCCGCCTATACCTTGAAATTCGAGCCGACGCCGGATCACGGCGATGGACCGATCATGGCCTGGTACCTGCGCGCGCTGCGCTGGTGCGTACACCATCGCTGGAAGACGATGCTCTTCGGCGTCCTGTTCTTCGCCGCGTCGGTCGTTGGGCTCGTATTCATCCCCAAGACCTTCATTCAGAACTCCGACAGCGGCAGCGCGGCGCTGCAGATCGAGTTGCCGCCGGGCGTGCGGCTGTTCGAGACCAAGGCGGCGGCCGACGCGGCCTACCGCATCATCGCGCGCCAGCGCTACGTGACCTCCATCGACGAATCGGTCGGCGGCAACGGCAATACGCGCATTGCCAACCTCTACATCACGCTGGTGCCGCGCAGCCGGCGCCCGGTGAGCCAGGATCAGTGGCAAAACCGCATGCTCACTCGCTTGCGCTCCATTCCCAACGCACAAATTTATTTCCAGAACTTCAATGGCGGCAGCGACGGTCACGACATCACCATCGACCTGACGGGTGATGACCTGGGGGTGCTCGAACACACCGCGCACCGGGTGATGGCGCAGATGGCGGCGCTGCCGAATCTACGAGACGTCAGCTCGGAGGACGGCCTGCCGCGGCCGGAGATCCGCATCCGCCCGCGCTTCGACCTTGCCGCGCAGCTCGGCGTCACCGTCGCGGACATCAGCCAGACCATCCGCATCGCGACCCTCGGCGATTTGCTGCAAAATGACGCCAAGTTCACCTTTCCCAACCGGCAGGTGCCCATTCTGGTGAACCTCGAGCGCTCGGCCCGCGGCAGCCTTTCGACACTCGAGAACCTGCCCGTACCGACATCCAACGGCGGATCGGTGCCGCTGAAGGCGGTGGCCGGCTTCAGTTTCGGCGAGGGGCCGACGGTCATCCACAGCCGCGATCAGCGTCTGCGCATCGCGATCGATGCCGACCTCAACGGCGTGCAACTCGGCAAGGCCGTGAAGGAAATCCATGCGCTGCCGGCGCTCACCCATCTGCCTGCCGGCGTACACCTCGCCGAGACCGGCAATGCCCGGCTGATGTCGGAGCTGTTCACGGACTTCCTGATCGCCATGGGCACCGGCATCCTGATGGTGTTCGCGGTGCTGGTGCTGCTGTTCGCGCGGGTGCTGCAGCCGATTACCATTCTCTCGGCGCTGCCGCTGTCGATCGGCGGGGCGGTGGCGGCGTTGTTCATCACTCACAAGCCCCTGTCGCTCGGGGTGATGATCGGCTTTCTGATGTTGATGGGCATCGTCGCCAAGAATTCGATCCTTTTGGTGGATTTCGCCATCGAGGAGATGCGCGCCGGCAAGGATCGATTGACCGCCCTGCTCGAAGCCGGACACAAGCGCGCACGTCCCATCGTGATGACCACGGTGGCGATGGTCGCGGGGATGCTGCCGGTGGCCTTCGCGATCGGCGACGCGTTCCGCGCCCCCATGGCGATTGGCGTGATCGGCGGGCTGATCACCTCGACCGCGCTCACGCTGGTGGTGGTGCCGGCCGGCTTTACTTTGATCGACGACATCGAACGTTGGATCGCGCCGAAGATGACCCGTATGCTGATCGCCGAGCCACGAGAGGTGATTCGATGAGAATGACGGCCCACGCACGTTCCGCGCTCGAGCGCACGGTGTCCCGCCGTTTACGAGACGGGTTGATCGCCCTGACCGTGGTGCTGCCGGTCGCGGTGGCGACGGCCCGTGCCGCGGATCTTTGGGACGTCTATCAGCTGGCTTTGAAGAACGATCCGACGTTCGCCGAGGCGGGTGCGAACTATCGCGCTGCGCTCGAGAATGCGCCCATCGCCCGAGCGGGCTATCTGCCGAACATCAGCGCGTCGGGTCAGCGCCAGATCGACAAGTCGAGCGGCCAGATACCGCTTACCTTCGATCCGACGACCAATGCGTACATCGAGGGAAGCGGCCGCTTCCGTTCCTATACGACGGGCTATACGGTGCAATTGACTCAGCCGATTTTCAACTGGTCGGCGTGGCAGTCGATCCGCCAGGCGGACGCCTCGGTTGCCCAGGCGCAAGCCTTGTTCGTCGCCGCGCAACAAGATCTGATACTGCGTACCGCGAGCGCGTATTTCGCGGTGATCACCGCGCGCGATTCGATGGCCGCCGATCACGCGGCGACCGATGCGTACCGCCGGGAATTGAACCAGGCCGAGGCCAGGTACAAGGTCGGTACCGGCACAATCATCGACGTGCAAAATGCCCGCGCCGCCTACGATCAGGCGCTCGCCACCGAGATTGCGGCGCATCAGCAGATCATCAACGCCGAGGAAGCGCTGCGGGCGATTACCGGGGCGCCGGTTGGCACATTGCAGGAACCGGTCGATGGCATCGCGCTGCACGAGCCGGATCCAGCCAACGGCGTGCGCTGGGTCGACACCGCGCTCGAGCAAAATCCAAGCCTTCGGGCCGCACGGGCGGCGGCCGACGTCGCTTCGCGCAAGGTCGCGATCAATCGCGGTGACTACTATCCGAGCTTGAATCTCGTGCTCAGTCATACCCATAACAGCAACAACCAATATTCAGCCATCCAGGGGTTCGACATTGGCCAGTCCCAAAGCCTCAACGGCAACAACATCGCGCTGCAATTGACCGTGCCGATCTACGAAGGCGGCGCCGT
>JABEVI010000306.1 GCA_013044085.1 Steroidobacteraceae bacterium | reverse complement strand
TCGCTCGGCGAACGCGCCCGCGGCGGACTCTACGAACCGATCCACGGCTCGGCTCCGGACATCGCGGGCCGGGGCATCGCGAATCCCTACGCGACGATCCTGAGCGCAGCGATGCTGCTGCGCCACTCGCTCGATCTGCAGGTCGAGGCGCGCGCGCTGGAGGCGGCCGTATCGACGGCGGTCGACGGCGGCGCCCTCACGGCCGATCTGGCCGCACGAGGCGCCGCCGGTATCTCGACCCGCGCCGCGGGCGACGCCGTGCTCGCGGCCTTGTAGCCTCGATCAGGCCGCGCGGACGCCGCACGCCCGCCCGAGTGCGGCTTGCAGATCCGCGACCAGATCCTGCGGATCCTCGATGCCGACCGAAACGCGCAGCAGTCCGTCGCCGATGCCGGCGCGCTGGCGCGCCGCAGGCTCCATCGCGGCGTGCGTCATCGTCGCCGGATGGGCTATCAGGCTCTCGACGCCGCCGAGCGATTCGGCGAGCGTGAAGCACTCGAGCCCGTCGAGGAACGCCTCCACCGCCGCCTCCCCGCCGGCGAGTTCGAAGCTCAACATCGCGCCGAAGCCTAACTGCTGCCGACGCGCGAGCTCATGCCCTGGGTGGGACGCGAGCCCGGGATAATGGACCTTCGCGACCGCCCGATGGCGCTCGAGCGCCTCGGCGATGATGAGCGCATTCTCACCGTGCACACGCATGCGCGCGTGCAAGGTGCGCACTCCGCGCAAGGTCATGAAGCTGTCGAACGGCGCACCGGTGAGTCCGAGCGCGTTCGCCCACCAGCCGAGGGTGCGCGCCTCCTCCTCAGCGCGCGCGACGACCGCGCCGCCGACCACGTCGCTGTGACCGTTCAAGTACTTGGTCGTCGAGTGCAGCACCAGATCCGCGCCGAGATCCAGAGGCCTCTGCCAGACCGGCGACAGGAAGGTGTTGTCGACGACGACCAGCGCGCCGACGGCGTGCGCCGCCACCGCGATCGCGGCGATGTCGACCACGCGCAGCAACGGATTGCTCGGAGTCTCGATCCAGACGAGAGCCGGCCGGGCGGCGAGCGCGCGGGCGAGCGCCGCGGCATCGCCCTGATTGACGAAGTCGACGCTGAGCGAGCCCTTCGAGTCGAGCGCCGCGAGCATGCGGAAGGTACCGCCATAGCAATCATGCGGCGCCAGCACCCGCGCACCGGCCGGCAGCCGGCCGAGGATCAGGGTCACGGCGGCAAGCCCGGTGCACGTGACGACCGCGCCGGCCCCGCCCTCGAGGTCGGCGAGCGTGGCGCCGAGCTGATCACGCGTCGGATTGCCCGATCGGGTGTAATCGTAGCGGCTGCGCGGCCGGCGCAAGCCCTCGAAGGAGAAGTTCGAGGACAGGTAGATCGGCGGCACCACCGCGCCGAATTGCGCGTCCGAATCGAGCCCCGCCCTCACCGTCCGGGTCGATGCCTTGCGATCCGTCTTCCTGGTCATTGCATCATCTCCGCGAGCGCGCGCTCGACAATGGGTTTCAAGTTTTCGCCCTCCTTCAGGAAGGCATCATGTCCGAACAAAGACGACAGCTGCACCAGGAGACACGGTCCGCCCAAGGAACCAGCGAGCGCCTGCATGTCGGCAAGCGGCACCAACTGGTCCTCGCGGACGCCGATCACGGTTGCCGGCGTGCGCACCGAGGCCGGATCGATCTCGAACAGGTCGATCGATTCGCTGAGGGCAAGAAAGGATTCCGGACGATATTTGCGCACGTAGTCCTCGCCGCGCGCAAACAGGTAGCGCTCGACGGGAAAACGCAGGGCATCGCCTTCGCGCACCGGCGGTGCGGAGAATCGCAGGTCGAATTCGCCGGCGCTGCGGTAGGTCGTCATCGCCAGCGCGCGCGCCAGCCTCAAGCCGGCGGCGCCGTCGCCGCGGCCCAGCGCCTCACGCACGATCTGCCGCTGCACGCTGCGCCACGCGGTCGCGAGCGGTCGCGGCCGATGCGCCGCGCCGATGATCACGACCCGCTCGACGAGCGGTGCATGCCGCGCGGCGAACGCCAACGCCACCATTCCTCCGTAGGATGCGCCGACGATCGCGTGCAACGGCGCCATTCGCCGGCCGCGCAGGATCTCGGCGAGCGCGGCCGCCTGATCGAAGGCGCTCAGCGCCGGCAACGGCGCCCCGGCATCCGCCGCGCAACTCGCGCCGGCACCACCTAGGTAGTCGATCCCAAGAATTCGGTACTTTGCAGTGTCGATCCCCCGGCCGGCTCCGACCAGCGCCGACCACCAACCCCCGGGCCGGTCGCCGGAGACGAACCGGTGCGCCGAGATGCCGCCGAGCGCGGCGACGATCGGCGCCGACGCCGGTCCCTCGATGCGGTAGGCGACGCGGGCCCGCGTCAAGGTTCCGCCATGATGCGTGCGCCAGGGCGTGGGCAACTCGAGGATGTCCTCGATGACTTCGATTTCCGGGGGGTGCGACACTTCTTATCCTCGTCTCCTGAAGGGGCAGCGCTAACCCCTGCGGAGCGGAATCGCTCGTCATCGCCGACCGCGGGGGACCTTGCGGACCTCCCGGAGGGCGGATCATCTATCGGCGCTCCACCCTCCCTGGAGCTTTCCAAGGGGGCGATGCGCCGCAGGAGTTGGCACCGTTTCCTCAAGACCCTTTGAGGGGTCCGGGATGGTTGCCCCGGCTTCGAAGGGCCTTTCCCTCAGCCGGTCTAGATGAGCGCGCGAATTCTAGGCAGGTACGCGTCTTGCGTCAAGCAATGTACGGTTGCTTGCTCCTCGGGCGGCGCGCGACCGATTGCCCAACCAATGTATTAGTGTATTATCACAATATTACATTGGAGCATCGACCATGAAGACCAACCGGCCGGTCAGCCCGCGGCAGGAGCTGCAGCACGAGCGCGCGCTGTACGGTGCGATCCTCGCCCTGCACAGCGTCGAGGAATGCCGAAGCTTCTTTCGCGATCTGTGCACACCGGCCGAACTGCAGGCGATGGCGGACCGCTGGTCCGTCGTCGAGCTCCTGGAACGGGGCCTGCCGTACCGCGAAATCCACAAGGAAACCGGTGTCAGCGTGACCACCATCGGCCGGGTCGCGCGCTACCTGACGAACGGCAACGGCGGCTACCGCGCGGTCGCGGGGCGCCTCGGCGCCGCTCGCGGCACTTGAACACGGAGATGACGGCGATGCGTCTGAGAATTGCGATTCAAAAGAGCGGCAGGCTCACCGACAGCTCGCTCGATCTGCTCGGCCGCTGCGGCCTGAAGTACACCCGCGGCAAGGACCAGCTGATGTGCCACGGCGAGAACATGCCGCTCGACGTGCTGTTCGTCCGCGACGACGACATCCCGGATTTGGTGCAAGAGGACGTCTGCGATCTCGGACTCGTCGGCCTGAATGTGCTCGAGGAGAAGCGCCTCGCGTTCCGCGCCCGCGGGCTCGCGCCGCTGTTCGAACAGGTGCAACTGCTCGATTTCGGTCACTGCCGCCTGTGCATCGCGGTGCCCGACGGCTTCGACTACCGGGGGCCGCGCTCGCTCGACGGAACGCGCATCGCGACGACCTACCCCGCGATCCTCGGACGCTTCCTCGACGAGCACGGTGTGCAGGCCACGGTCGTCGTGCTCTCCGGCTCGGTCGAGATCGCACCGCGGCTCGGCAGAGCCGATCTGATCTGCGACCTGGTCTCGACCGGCTCGACGCTCGCCGCCAACCACCTGCGCGAGGTCGAAACGGTGCTCGCAAGCCAGGCGGCGTTGATCCGCACGCCGGTGCCGATCGCGCCGGAGAAGCGCGAGTGGACGCACCGGCTGCTGCTGCGCATCGACGGCGTCGAACAGGTCAAGGGCAGCAAGTACATCATGCTGCACGCGCCGCGCAGCGCGCTGCCGGCGATCGCGAAACTGCTGCCGGGCAGCGAGGCCCCGACGGTGATCCCGCTCGACGGACGCGACGACCGCGTCGCCGTGCACGCGGTATGCCGCGAAAACGTCTTCTGGGAAACTCTCGAGCAGTTGAAGAGCGTCGGCGCAAGTTCGGTGCTCGTGCTGCCCGTCGAAAAAATGCTGGCCTGAGGACGAACGATGCGCATCATCGAGTGGCAGTCCCTGACCCCCGCACAACGCCAGGCCGCCTTGCAACGCCCGGCGCTGCGCGAGGCCGAGGACGTGCAAAACGCCGCGAGCCGGATCATCGCAAGCGTCCGCGCCGGCGGCGACGCGGCGCTTCGCGAACTGGCGCTGCGCTTCGACGGCGTGCGCATCGAGTCGATCGCCGTCGAAGCGGCGGAATTCGCCGCCGCCGAGCGGGCGTTGAGCGGCGTGCAACACGCGGCGATCGACACCGCGATCGGCACCGTGAGGCGCTTCCATGCCGCACAGGCACAACCGTCGATCGCCCTGCAGACCCTCCCCGGGGTAAAGTGCGAGCGCCTGTGCGTCCCCATCGGCGCGGTCGGACTGTATGTGCCGGCGGGCTCGGCCCCGCTGCCCTCGACCGCGATCATGCTGGCGGTCCCGGCGGCGATCGCCGGCTGTCCGATCCGCGTCATGTGCACGCCGGCACGGGCCAATGGCGCCGCGGATCCGGCGGTGCTGGTCGCCGCCCGCAAAGCCGGTGTCGACAACGTCTACAAGATCGGCGGCGCGCAGGCGGTCGCGGCGATGGCCTACGGCACGGCCACGGTGCCGAAGTGCGACAAGATCTTCGGCCCCGGCAACGCCTGGGTCACCGCCGCAAAACAACGGGTGGCGGCCGATCCGGCCGGCGCAGCCGCGGATCTGCCGGCCGGGGTGACCGAGGTGCTCATCGTCGCCGATGCGGCGGCACGCCCGGACTTCGTCGCAGCCGATCTGCTCGCCCAGGCTGAACACAGCGCCGACGCGCAGGCGCTGCTGGTGACCGACTCCTCGAGCCTCGCGGATGCGGTCGTCGGCGAGGTCGAACGTCAGCGCAAGAGCTTGTCGCGCGCCGCAATTCTGGCCGAATCGATCGGCCACATGCGCGTGATCCTCGTCGCCTCGCTCACCGAGGCGCTGGAGGTTGCGAATCGCTATGCACCCGAGCACCTTCTGCTCGAGGTGCGCGACGCACGCTCCTGGCTGCCCATGGTCAGGAACGCCGGTGCCGTGTTCCTCGGCGCCTGGTCCCCGGAGTCCGTGGGCGACTACTGCGCCGGACCGAACCACACGCTGCCGACCTACGGCTATGCGCGCAGCTACAGCGGCCTTGGGCTCGAGGACTTCCAGAAGCGCATCAGTGTCCAGGAACTGAGCCCCGCCGGACTGCTCGCGCTCGGCGAGACCACCTTGACCCTCGCGGCCCTCGAAGGGCTCGACGCCCACGCGGCGGCGGTCTCGATCCGTCTGGCCGCGCTCGAACGGAGCGCATCGTGAATCCCCTGCTGTCGCTCGCCCGTGCGGAGATCCTCTCGCTCACGCCCTACTCGCACGCGGCCTGGCGGCCCTCGCTCACCCGGCTGCACGCCAACGAGGCGCCGTGGCGGCCCGCGGACGATCGCAGCGACGCCGGCTTGAACCGGTACCCGGAGCCTCAGCCTGCCGCGCTGCTCGAACGTCTCGCCGCGATCTACGCCGTCACGCCGGACCGGCTGCTCGCCTGTCGCGGCAGCGATGAGGCGATCGATGTGCTCTCACGGATCTTTCTGCGCGCGGGACGGGATGCGATTTTGCAGTGCACCCCTACCTTCGGGATGTACCAGGTCGCCGCGCGCATTCAAGGTGCCGAGGTGCTGGAGGTGCCGCTCGATCGCGAGCGCGGTTGGCGCCTGGATCCTGAGCGCGTGCTCGCCGCCTGGCACCCCGGCATCAAACTCGTCTATCTATGCTCACCGAACAATCCGACCGCGAACCGGCTCGACACGGCCGCCGTCGAAAGCGTATGCGCCGTACTCGATGGCCAAGCGGTGGTCGTCATCGACGAAGCCTACATCGAGTGGTGCGGATCACCGAGTCTCGTCTCCTGGCTCGATCGCTTCGCGACGCTCGCGATTCTACGCACGCTGTCGAAGGCGCACGCCCTCGCCGGCGCGCGCCTCGGCGCGCTGATCGCCGCGCCTTCGCTGATCGAGGTCGCGCGCCGCGTCGTGCCGCCGTATTGCCTCGCGCAACCGACGATCGAAGCGGCGCTCGCCGCCCTGACACCCGCCGCACTGGAGGTCTCGCGGGGCCGCATCCAAGCGCTGATCGCCGAGCGTGAGCGGCTTGCGGCTGAATTGGCGCGCTCACCGCTGGTCGAGAGGGTCTGGCCCAGCGACGGCAATTTCCTGCTGATCGACTGCACCGATCCGGACGAATTCATGCGCCGCAGCCTCGAAGGCGGCACGATCGTTCGCGACCTGCGGGCGAACGCCGCACTTTCGCGCAGTCTGCGGATCACGGTCGGCGAGCCGGCCGCGAACGAGCGACTGCTCGAAAGTCTGGAGCGCCGATGAGCGGCCGGCGCGTGATTTTCCTGGACCGCGACGGCACGCTCAACGAAGAGCCGGCCGACGAACAGGTCGATGCGATCGAGAAGATACGCCTCATGCCGCACGTGGTGCCGGCGCTGCTCGAACTGCGACGCGCCGGCTTCGATCTGGTCATCGTCACCAACCAGGACGGACTCGGCACCCCGAGCCTGCCGCGGGAGCACTTCGAGCGGGCGCATCGCTTCATTCTCGATCTGTTCGCCACCCAGGGAATCACCTTCGAGGCGGTATTCATCTGTCCGCACTTCAAAAATCAGGGATGCGACTGTCGAAAGCCGGGGACCGGCCTGCTGCAGGAATACCTCGCGGACAAACCGATCGACCGGCGGCGAAGTTTCGTGGTCGGCGACCGCGATACCGACCTGCAGTTCGCCTCGAATCTCGGTGTGCAAGGCTTGCGCATCGGCCTCGACGGCCCACCGGAGCAGAGCTGGCCGGGC